>JANOXU010000071.1:0-30541 GCA_031418595.1 Burkholderiales bacterium | reverse complement strand
GGCATGGAAGGTCGCCATGAACTTGTGGGCCGAATCGAAGGGCAATTCGGCCACACGCGGCAAGGCGCGCTCGACCTCTTCACGCACCACGCCGCCCTTCGCGGCCAGCACCAGCAGCGCGGCTTCCATCGGGTCGCCGATGACCTTGCCGTTCTCGATGCGGCTGTCGTTGCAGGCCACCAGCGGATGAAGCATTGAGGTCAGCTCGGCCGCGGGCACAGGTGGGGCTGATGCAGCGCCCGCTTCGGTGATCGAACCCTGCGGTTCGTAGCCCTCGCCCGACACCATGAACATTCGGCCTTGGTGGCTGAATGTCGTCGCCGTCATCTGGTTGAGCGTCAACGTGCCGGTCTTGTCGGAGCAGATGACGGTTGTGCAACCCAGGGTCTCCACACTGGCCAGGCGCTTGACGATGGCATGCTGGCGGGCCATCTTGTGCATGCCCAGCGCCAACGTAACCGTGACCACGACCGGCAGGCCCTCGGGCATCGCGGCCACGGCCAGGGCGATGGCATCCAGCAGGATGTGCGGGAGGTCCTTGCCACGCAGGTACTGCATCAGCGACAGCAAGGCCACCAGAGTCAACGCGATGACGCCAAGGCGCTTGGCCAGCTGGTCCAGCTGAACCTGCAAGGGGGTCGGCACCTCGACGGTGGCCGCCAGCTCCCTCGACAGCTTGCCCATTTCGGTGTTCGAGCCGGTGGCAGTCACCAGCAACTCGGCGCGCCCGCGCGTCAGCAGCGTGTTCATGTAGGCCATGTTGCTGCGCTCACCGAGCGGCGCGTCCACGGCCACGGGCAGCTCGCACTGCTTGGCCGCGGGTTGTGATTCGCCCGTCAGCGCCGATTCATCAATCTCCAGGCCCGCCGCGACGACAAGCCGGCCGTCAGCGCACACGCTGTCCCCCGCTTCGAGCAGCACGATGTCACCGGGCACCACCGCTTCGGCGCTGATCTTGCGGCTGCTGCCGTCGCGCCGCACGGTCGCGTTGACGGGCAGCATGGACTTCAGCGCATCCAGGCTGCGTTCGGCCCGGTACTCCTGATAGAACCCAACCAGGGCATTGATGACGACCACGGCCAGGATCACCGACGCATCCTTGACGCTGCCGACGATGGCCGCCAACAGTGCCGCGCCCATCAGGATCACGATCATGACGCTCTTGAACTGCGCCAGCAGCACGCGCCAGGGTGAGCGCGGCGGCGTAACGGGCAAGGCGTTCGCGCCCCACTTCGCCAAGCGCTCAACGGTCTGTGCGCTGTTCAGGCCGGCGTGCGGGCGCACATCGAGCGCCAAAGCCACAGCCTCGGCGCCTGCAGCGTGCGCCGCGGCAGGCAGCTCAATGGGGGTCATGGCCCGTGCCTCTGGGCGGGCCACAGGTGGCCGATGCCCCAGTTTGCAAGGTGAATCCGCGACAGCGGTTGGTGCAGGGTCATGTTGCCTTTCAAGCGCTGGCCCCACAGCCTCGAGCGTGGTGGACGCCCGCCGACGCTGAATTGGCCCGCCGCTCAAGCCCGTGCCGTGTAGAGCTTTGCCGCTTGCTGTGTGCAGCATGGGTTCGCCGCGCGCGTGGGTCTGTGTGACAGCGCACCAAGCACCGCGCCCGAACCAAAGCCCAACAGGCTCCTGGGCGCGCTTGCGCCCACGAGTTCGCCACCGCACAGACCCACACCGGTATCGCGCGCACCATCCCCGCCGAACAAGATCTTGCGCCGCGAGATGGCTGATCAGGTTCGACAACGCCAAAGGATTGCGCGATGCAAGCTCACATCTACATCGGCCCCGGCAAACACGCGCTGGAAGACCGGCCCAAACCCACCGTTCAATCACCGACCGACGCGGTGGTGAAGATCACCAAGACCACCATCTGCGGCACCGACCTGCACATCCTCAAGGGCGACGTGCCCACCTGCAAGCCCGGCACGGTGCTGGGGCATGAGGGTGTGGGCATCGTCGACGCCGTGGGCGCGGGTGTCACGAGCTTCAAGCCGGGCGACCGGGTGCTGATCTCTTGCATCAGCGCCTGCGGCCGCTGCGAGTACTGCCGCAAGAGCATGTATTCGCACTGCACAACGGGGGGCTGGATCCTGGGCAACCGCATCGACGGCACGCAGGCCGAATTCGTGCGCATTGCGCACGCCGACACCAGCCTGTACCCGGTCCCTGCAGGGGCCGACGAAGAAGCACTGGTGATGCTCAGCGACATCCTGCCCACGGGGTTCGAGTGTGGCGTGCTCAATGGCAAGGTTCAGGTGGGCGGCAGTGTGGCCATCGTCGGCTCGGGGCCGATCGGCCTGGCAGCGCTGCTGACGGCGCAGTTCTATTCGCCAGCGCAGATCATCATGATCGACCTCGACGACAACCGCCTGGCGGTGAGCCAGCGCTTCGGTGCGACCGCGATCGTCAACAGCAGCGACGGCACGGCCGCCGAGCAGGTGATGAAGCTGACCGGCGGGCGCGGCGTCGACACCGCCATCGAGGCGGTGGGTATCCCCGCAACGTTTGAGTTGTGCCAGGGCATCGTGGCCCCGGGCGGCACGATTGCGAACGTGGGTGTGCACGGCGTGAAGGTCGACCTGCACCTGCAGCGGCTGTGGTCGCACAACATCACCATCACCACCGGCCTGGTGGACAGCTTCTCGATTCCGATGCTGCTCAAGACCGTGCAGTCCAAGCGCATCGATGCGGGCCAGTTGATCACCCACCACTTCAAGCTGGGTCAGATCCTTCAGGCCTACGAGACCTTTGGCAAGGCTTCGAGCACCAAGGCCCTGAAGGTCATCATCGAAGCCTGAAGATGAGCCATGCACGCTGATCAGCCCGGAACCGACGAAAGCCACGGCAGCGACGGCAGCGCCGCGCTGCAGCTGAGCGCGAGGCGATCGGTGCGATGAGTTCATATGGGGCAGACCATGCTCGGCATGCATGGCTCACCACGTGGTTCATTTCACGGCCGGCGATGTGCTGGTGGGGCATGACGCGGGCACTGCCGCACGGCCCGTGCGTTCAACTTGGTCAAGGCAGACCACCCTGTTCAAGAAAATTCCGATTCCCACCGATGGGTCCGTCCTGGCCATGAAGGCGGCACGCGCCGCTTTGGCGCTGGCCAAGGCATTGGGGGCCAAGGTCGTCTGCTGCTGCCTGGTCGAAGACCTTCAGCCGGTCTTCGGCCCACGCTCTGCCGTGAGCCGGGCGATGATCGACGAGTTCAACGCGCGCGCCGAAGACATCGGGCGCAAGCATGTTGATGCCGTGGGCAAGTTGGCGGCGCGCCTCGGTGTGCACTTCACATCATCCGTCAGACACGATCTCGCAGCACCCGAGGGCATTGTTGAAATTGCCGCGAACCACCGGTGCGACGTCATCTTCATGGCCACGCATGGTCGCAGTGGCCTGAGCAGGATCGTGTTGGGCAGTGTCACCCAGAAAGTGCTGATGCTCTCGGCCTTGCCGGTGGTGGTCTACCGCTGACGCACTGCGCCACCATGGCATGGGTTGAACCAACCTGCGGCTTCGAGCAACTTGTTTATCTTGATGCGGGCGCTGGCTTCCTGACGCCCACCCATCCACCCGTGTTGCCAAGCGTGAATGTCAACCCAGGGCCCGGCATGAAACCGCTACATCAGAACAATGTCGTACTGCTCCGGGCTCAGCGAGGGTTCGGTGCTCAGTGAAATGGGCTTGCCGATGAATTCGCTCAAGCCTGCGAGGTGGCTGCTCTCTTCATCGAGCAGCATTTCCACCACGCCCGCGCTGGCCACCACGCGAATTTCCCTCGGCGCGAACTGCCTGGCCTCGCGCAAGATTTCGCGCAGGATGTCGTAGCACACGCTGCGCGCGGTTTTCACTTGGCCGCGGCCCTGGCAGGTGGGGCACGGCTCGCACAGCATGTGGGCCAGGCTTTCGCGGGTGCGCTTGCGCGTCATCTCCACCAGGCCCAGTTGGGTGAAACCGCTCACCGTCACGCGGGTGCGGTCGCGCGCGAGCTGCTTTTTGAATTCACTCAGCACCGCGGCCTGGTGCTCTTCGCGCGTCATGTCGATGAAGTCGACGATGACGATGCCGCCCAGGTTGCGCAGGCGCAGTTGGCGCGCCATGGCGCCGGCGGCTTCGAGGTTGGTCTTGAAGATGGTGTCGTCGAAATTGCGCGCGCCCACAAAGCCGCCGGTGTTCACGTCCACCGTGGTCAGGGCTTCAGTCTGGTCGATGATGAGGTAGCCGCCCGACTTCAATTCCACCCGCCGCGCCAGCGCGCGCGTCAGGTCTTCTTCAATGCCGAACAGGTCGAAGATCGGCCGCTCGCCCCGATAGTGGTCGAGCTTGGCGACGGCGTCGGGCATGTAAGTTTCGCCAAACGTTTTAAGCAGATCGAACTGCATCCTTGAATCGATGCGAATGGTTTGCGTGGCCTCCACGCTCATGTCGCGCAGCACGCGCTCGGCCAGGCTCAGGTCTTGGTGCAGCAAGGTGCCGGGCGGCGAGGTCAACGCGCGTTCGCGGATGCGCGCCCAGGTCTTGCGCAGGTAGGCAATGTCTTCGCCCAGCTCGGCGTCGCTGGCTTCCTCAGCGTTGGTGCGCAGGATGAAGCCACCGCCGCCCTCGGCGGCCAGCAGCTGCATGCGCGCGCGCAGTTGTTCGCGCAGTTCGGCCGAGCCGATCTTCTGGCTGATGCCGATGTGCTTGTCATGCGGCAAAAAAACCAACATGCGCCCGGCGATCGACACCTGCGCCGACAAGCGCGCGCCCTTGGTGCCAATGGCGTCCTTGATCACCTGTACGGTGATGGCCTGGCCCTCGAACACCTGGCGTTCGATGGGCAGCGGTGACTCGGTTCTACCGTTAGGCGGTGGGTTCAGGTCGGCCACATGCAAGAAGGCGGCGCGGTCCAGGCCGATGTCGATGAACGCGCTTTGCATGCCGGGCAGCACGCGCGCCACCTTGCCCAGGTAGACGTTGCCCACCAGGCCACGCTCAAGCGTGCGTTCGATGTGCAGTTCTTGCACGGCGCCGTTTTCGACGACCGCCACCCGCGTTTCCTGCGGGGCCCAGTTGATGAGAATTTCTTGGTTGGCCACGTTGTGATCCTGCTCAGAGCGCCAGTTCAACGCCCGCCTTGATCAGCAGTTGCGTGGTCTCGTAAAGGGGCAAACCCATGATACCGGGGTGACTGCCTTCGACATGCTCGACCCACCCCGCCAACGCACCCTGGATGGCATAGGCACCGGCCTTGCCGAACGGCTCACCGCTGGCCACATAGGCTTTGATGGTGCCCGGCGGCAGCAGCGCAAAGCGCACCCGTGACACGCTGGTGGCCTGCCAGGTCTGCCGGCCGCTGGCCAGCGCCACGCAGCTCAGCACGCGGTGCGTGCGGCCCGACAAGGCCTGCAACGAGGCCACGGCGTCGGCTGCATCCTGCGGTTTTCCCAGCATGCGCCGCCCCAGGGCCACGGTGGTGTCGGCGCACAGAATCGGCGCGGCGGGCAGCTTGCGGCGCCTGGCGCGGGCCATAGCGGCATGCAGTTTGAGAAGCGTCACGCGCTGCACATAGGCCAGCGGCAATTCATTCGGCAGCGCCGCTTCAAGCGCTTCAGCGTCTTCGCTGTCATCGGGCAACAGCAGCTCATGGCGCACGCCGATCTGCGCCAGCAGTTGCGCACGGCGCGGGCTCTGCGAGGCCAGGTAGATGAAGGCGTGTTGCTTCATCAGTGCGTGCGCTCATTCACGGTGGTAGGGGTGGCCGATGGTCACCGTCCAGGCCCGGTACAAGGCCTCGGCCAGCACCACGCGGGCCAGGGCGTGCGGCAGCGTCAGGTCAGACAGGCGCAGGCGCTCGCTGGCGCTGTCTTTCAGTACCGGATCCAGCCCATCGGGGCCACCGATCAAGCACACCACATCGCTGCCCAGGCCGGCCCAATGGCGCAGCCGTTCGGCCAGTTGCGCGGTGGTGTGCGCGCTGCCCTTCTCATCGAGCACCACGCGCCAGGCGCCGCGCGGTATCTGGGCTTCGATGCGGCCACGCTCCAGCGCCATGCACTGGGCCGCGGTGCGCCCGCTGCTGCGCGGCTCGGTCTTGATTTCGCGCAGCTCCAGCCGCGCTTCGGGCGGCATGCGGCGGGCAAATTCAGCCCAGGCCGCGCTGGCCCAGGCCGGCATGCGCTGGCCCACAGCCAGCACCAGCAGGCGCACTCAACGCGCCCCGGGCTTGCGCGGCCGCGCTGGGGCGCGCTTGGCGCCGGGCGTGTTGGCGCCGGCAGTTTTGCGGGCCGGGCTCTTGCGGGCCGGGCTTTTGCGGGCCGGGCTTTTGCGGGCCGCGGTCTTGCCAGCGGGCGGCTTGCCGGCCGGTGTTTTGCGCGCTGGCACTTGCGCCACCACCCGCGGCGCCGCGGGCTTTTTGGCCGTGGCCTTGCGCGGTGCTGGTGTGGCCTTGGCCTTGGCCGGCGCACGCCGCGCCGGCGCAGGCTCTTCGGCCTTGGGCAGGGCGGTGCTGGTGTCGCCCATTTTCATGACCACCTTCTTGCCACCCCACAACTCTTCAAGGTGGTAGTACTCGCGGATAGTGGGTTGCATGATGTGCACCACCGCGGCGCCGCAGTCGACGATGATCCATTCACCGTTGTCTTGGCCCTCGGTGCGCAGCACTTGCAGGCCGCGCTTTTTCACGGTGGTGATGACGCTGCTGGCCAGTGCCTTGGTCTGCCGGTTGCTGGTGCCCGAGGCCACGATCACGCGCTCGAACAGCGGCGAAAGGTGCTCGGTGTTGAAGATGACGATTTGCTGGGCCTTGACGTCTTCCAGCCCATCGACGATGGCGCGTTGCAGTTTGCGAATGTCCATTCAACTCCGTGATGTCACCTGATACAGGCGCTGTTGGGAAATGTAGTGTGCCACCGCCTGGCCCACCCACGGCGCCAGGTCTGCGCCGCGGGCGGCGTGCTCGCGCACGAGCGTGGAGCTGATGGGCCATTCGGGCAGCGGCAAGGTGTGCACGCGGTGCGGCGGCAGCGCAGCGGGTGCGCGCGGCGCCTGGCCGGCTCGCGCGGCCACGGCCAGCGTCACGTTGCTCAGCAACTCTTCGTGCCGCACCCAGGTGTCGAGGCGGGCGTACTGGTCTTGGCCGATGATGAGAAACAGCTCCGCGTCGGGCTGCTCGGTGCGAAGTTCGAGCACGCTGTCGATGGTGAAAGTCTGGCCCGCGCGTTGCAGTTCGCGCGCATCGGCTTGCATGGCCGCGTGCCCTTCAATCAGCAGCGTCACCATGGCCAGGCGCTGCTCGGCGCTGGCCACCACGCGGCCGGCCTTTTGCCAGGGCGCAGCGGCCACCAGCCAGTGCACGCGCGTCAGCGCCAGCGCAGTGAGCGCGAGTTCAGCCAGCGCCAAATGCGCCCGATGCGGCGGGTCGAAGCTGCCGCCTAACAAGCCGATGCGTGCCAGTGCGGTAGCGGTCAAACTTCGCTCAACCAATCACGTGGGCGCAAGAAGTCGCTATACAGCCGCGCTTCTTCAGTGCCGGGTTCGGGCTGCCAGGCATAGCGCCACTTCACGCTGGGTGGCATCGACATGAGGATGCTTTCCGTGCGCCCGCCCGATTGCAGGCCGAAGTGGGTGCCGCGGTCGAACACCAGGTTGAACTCGACATAGCGGCCCCTGCGATAGGCCTGGAAGTCGCGTTCGCGTTCGCCATAGGGCATGGCGCGGCGGCGCTGCACGATGGGCAGGTAGGCGCCCAGGAAGGCATCACCCACTTGCTGGATCAGGGCCAGGCCGGTGTCGAAGTCTGCGGCTGAAAAATCGTCGAAGAAAATGCCGCCCACGCCGCGCGGCTCGTTGCGGTGCTTGAGAAAAAAGTACTCGTCGCACCAGGCCTTGAAGCGGGGATAGTGATCTGTACCGTTGAGTTGCACCGCCTGGCGGCAAGCGTGGTGAAAGTGCCGCGCGTCGTGTTCAAAGCCGTAGCAGGGCGTCAGATCCATGCCGCCGCCAAACCAGCACACCGGCGCGCGCCCGGCGGGCAGCGCGGCAAAGCAGCGCACGTTCAGGTGCACCGTGGGCACGTAAGGGTTGAGCGGGTGCAGCACGAGCGACACACCCAGCGCCTCGAACGTTGCGCCGGCCAGTTCCGGGCGTTGCTGCGTGGCCGAAGGCGGCAGGCTGGCGCCTTGCACGTGTGAAAAGTTGCAGCCGCCGCGTTCGAACAACTGGCCTTGTTCCACCACGCGCGTCAGGCCGTCGCCTTGCAGGCTGCCGCCAGGCGGGCGCTGCCAGCCGTCGCTCAGGAAAGGCTGGCTCTCCTGGGCTTGCAACGCCGCCACGATGCTGCCCTGCAAGCCCAACAAATAGCTGCGTACGACCGGGATGTTCATGTGTCGAGCCACGTCACCGGCGCCGCAGCCTGCGGCCTGAAACCCTTCACGCCCGCCAAACGCGCAGCCAGCAGCGCCCGGTCGGCCGCGAGGTCGCCGCTCAAACGCAAGAAGCCTTCAATGCCCACGCGCTTGCGGCCGAAATCAATGAACGCCAGGCCCACCGGCACCTGGCAGGCCAGCGCCACGCGATAAAAGCCGCTGCGCCAACCCGCCGTGCGCCGGCGCGTGCCTTCGGGCGCCAGCGCCAACCACATATAACTGCCACTTGCACAGGCGGCGCTCATCTTCTCGATCATCTGTTCCACCGCACCTTGCGGCGTGTGGCGCACCACCGGCACGCCGCCCTGGGCGCGCAGGAAGCGGCCGAACAGGGGAATGCGAAACAGGCTGTCCTTGCCCCACAGCAGCACCGGAATGCCGATGGCCCACTTGGCCAGGATGCCGATGATGAAATCCCAGTTCGAGGTGTGCGGGTAAATCACCAGCACGCCTTGGCGCCCAGGTAAACCGTTGAAGCAGAGCTCCCAGCCCAGCGCCTTCAGTGCCAGCGCTGCCACCTTGCTGCCCTGAAAATGCACAGTGCGTTCAGGCAACTCATGCGCCACGGCCTCAGCGCTTGACGGCATGGTGGCCGATGTCGCGCCGGTACTGCGCCCCGTCGAGTTGAATGTTTTGCAAGGCGGCGTACGCGCGCTGTTGTGCCAGCCGGGTGGTTTCGCCCAAGGCGGTGACGCACAAGACGCGCCCGCCGCTGCTGTGCAGGCGGCCTTCTTGCAGCGCCGTGCCGGCGTGAAAGACATGCAGCTCGTCGCCCTGCGCGCTGGGCAGGCCGCTGAGCACATCGCCCTGGCGCGGCGCGGCCGGGTAGCCGTGCGCGGCCAGCACCACGCCCAGCGCAACGCGGCGATCCCACAGCAGTTCCATCTGCGCGAGCTTGCCCTCGGCGGTGGCCCACAGCACATCGAACAAATCGCTCTTCAAGCGCATCAGGATGGGCTGGGTTTCAGGGTCGCCCAGGCGGGCGTTGAATTCGACCGTACGCGGCTGGCCGTGGGCATCGATCATCAGGCCGGCATACAGGAAGCCCGTGAATGGCATGCCTTCGGCGGCCATGCCGGCCACCGTGGGCAGGATGATTTCGTGCATCACCCGCGCATGCACATTGGGCGTGACCACGGGCGCCGGCGAATAGGCACCCATGCCGCCGGTGTTGGGGCCGGCGTCGCCATCGAGCAGGCGTTTGTGGTCTTGGCTGGTGGCCAGCGGCAGCACGTTGCGGCCATCACACAGCACGATGAAACTGGCCTCTTCGCCGGGCAAAAAGTCTTCAATCACCACACGCGCACCGCTGGCGTTGTGCTGCACGCCCAGGGTGTTGGCGCCGAGCATGTCGTCGATGGCCTGGTGCGCTTGCGCCAGGCCCGCGGCCACCACCACGCCCTTGCCCGCGGCCAGGCCATCGGCCTTGATGACGATGGGCGCGCCACGCTCGACCACATATTCCTTGGCCGCCGCCGCATCGGTGAAGACCGCGTAAGCCGCCGTGGGAATGTGGTGCCGCGCCATGAACGCCTTGGCAAAAGCCTTGGAGCTTTCAAGCTGTGCAGCCGCGCGCGTGGGGCCCACGATGCGCAGCTTGTGGGCACGAAATTCGTCGACCACGCCCGCGGCCAGCGCCGCTTCGGGGCCCACCACGGTGAGGTCAACACGCTCGGCCTGCGCGAACTTCACCAGCTCGGCCGTGGCCGTGATGGGCACGTTGACGACGTGCGGCTCGCCGGCCGTGCCGCCGTTGCCCGGGGCCACGAACACGCGCTGCACCTTGGGGCTTTGCGCCAGCTTCCAGGCCAGCGCATGTTCGCGCCCGCCGCCGCCTATGACGAGGACTTTCATACCCGGCCTCACTCGTCCAGCTCGGCGTTGTGATAGACCGCCTGAGTGTCGTCGAGGTCTTCGATCACATCGAGCAGCTTTTGCATGCGCGTGGCGTCTTCACCGGCCAGCTCGATGGTGTTTTCGGCGCGCATGGTCACTTCAGCCACCGCGGGCGTGAAGCCGGCTTTGGCCAGGGCGTCTTTCACGGCTTCGAACGCCGGCGGCGCGGTCAGCACTTCAATCGAACCGTCTTCACCCGTGACCACGTCTTGCGCACCCGCTTCGAGCGCGGCTTCCATCACCTGGTCTTCATTCGTGCCCGGCGCAAAGATGAGCTGGCCGCAATGCTTGAACTGAAACGCCACCGAGCCTTCGGTGCCCATGTTGCCGCCGTATTTGCTGAAGGCATGGCGCACTTCGGCCACGGTGCGCACGCGGTTGTCGGTCATGCAATCAACGATGATGGCCGCCCCGCCAATGCCGTAGCCTTCATAACGGATCTCTTCATACGACACGCCTTCCAGCGCGCCGGTGGCCTTGTCAATGTTCTTCTTGATGGTGTCGGCCGGCATGTTGCTGGCCTTGGCCTTTTCAACCGCCAGGCGCAGGCGTGGGTTCATGCCCAGATCGCCGCCGCCCTGGCGCGCGGCGACGGTGATTTCACGGATCACGCGCGTCCAGACCTTGCCGCGTTTTTCATCCTGCCGGCCCTTGCGGTGCTGGATGTTGGCCCATTTGGAATGCCCAGCCATGTTCTCTGCGTCTCCCGCGGCGCAGCGCAAGGTGCGTGGCCGGCTTGTTTGAGGTTGGGAATAGACTGCGATTTTATTCGCTCAAACCAAGGTCTCCGTCATGGCTGAACCCTTTCTTGTTGCCCGGCATGGCGCCACCGAATGCCTGATGCTGCCGGCCATGGCCAATCGCCACGGCCTTGTTACAGGCGCCACCGGCACGGGCAAGACCGTGACGCTGCAAAACCTGGCCGAGAACTTCAGCCGCATCGGCGTGCCGGTGTTCATGGCCGATGTGAAGGGCGACCTGAGCGGCATCACCCAGCCCGGGCGCCTCAGTGAGAAGCTGGCCGCGGTGCTGAAAGACCGCGAGCTGCCCGCGCCCGAACCGCGCGCCTGTCCGGCCACGCTGTGGGACGTGTTCGGCGCGCAGGGCCACCCGGTGCGCGCCACCATCACCGACATGGGCCCGCTGCTGCTGGCGCGCATGCTGGCGTTGAACGAGGTGCAGCAAGGCGTGTTGCAGCTCGTGTTCAAGATTGCAGATGACCGCGGCCTGGCCTTGCTGGACATGAAAGACCTGCGCGCCATGCTCCAGTACGTGGGCGACAACGGTGCGCAGTTCACCACCGAATACGGCAACATCAGCGCGGCCAGCGTGGGCGCCATTCAGCGCGGCCTGATGCAGATCGAAGAACAGGGCGGCGACCGGTTCTTCGGCGAGCCCATGCTCGACATCACCGACTTCATGCAGACGGTGGACGGGCAAGGTGTGATCAACATCCTGGCCGCCGACAAGCTGATGAATTCGCCGCGGCTGTATGCCACTTTCCTGCTGTGGATGCTCAGCGAGCTGTTTGAAACCTTGCCCGAGGTGGGCGACCTGGACAAGCCCAAGCTGGTGTTCTTCTTCGACGAAGCGCACCTGCTGTTCAAGGATGCGCCGGGCGCCTTGGTCGAGCGCATTGAACTGGTGGTGCGGCTGGTGCGCAGCAAGGGCGTGGGCGTGTACTTCATCACCCAAAACCCGCTGGACATTCCTGATTCGGTGTTGGCCCAGTTGGGCAACCGCGTGCAGCACGCCCTGCGCGCCTTCACCCCGCGCGACCAGAAGGCCGTGAAAGCCACCGCCGAAACCATGCGGCCCAAGCCGGGGCTCGATATCGAGGCCGCGATCACCGAGCTGGCCGTGGGCGAGGCCCTGGTGAGCCTGCTCGATGCCAAGGGCCGCCCCAGCATCACCGAGCGCGTGTACGTGCTGCCGCCGGGCAGCCAGATCGGGCTGATCACGCCCGAGCAACGGCAGGTGTTGATCGAAGGCTCGCTGGTGGCGGGCGTGTACGAGAAAACGGCGGATCGCGATTCGGCCTATGAACGGCTGAAGGGCCGCGTGGTGGCTGGCAGTGATGCGGCCAGTGGTGTCACCCACACCGGCACCGCCGAGCCCAGGCCGATGCCTGTGCCGATTGGCGGCAATGGCGCGCCGCCTGCGGCTGAACAAGGCGGCGGCCTGTTGGGGGGCCTGAAAGACGCGCTGTTCGGCCGCACCGGCCCGCGCGGCGGTCACCACGAAGGCCTGGCCGAAGCGGCCGCGCGCTCAGCCGTGCGCAGCATCGGCTCCAGCGTGGGCCGCGAAATCATCCGCGGCGTGCTGGGCTCGCTGCTCGGCGGGCGGCGGCGCTGAGCGTGATGCGGTTGATCACCAAGGCCGCATTGAATGCCGTGACCAGCGGCATGCTGTGGCTGGCCGCAGGCTGCGCCGCATCAGGCGCGCCCACGACGCCGGGCGCCGCGCCCGCAACCCCACCCGCTACACCTGCCATGAACACCGCCCTGCCCGAGATGCTGGAAGCCATCCGCCAAGACGCGGCCAGGCGCGCCGGCGTGCCGCTGGCCGCCGTACAAGCCGCCACGCCGCAAAGCGTGACGTGGCCCGACGGCAGCCTGGGCTGCCCCGAGCCCGGGCGCCTGTATACGCAGGCCTTGGTGCCGGGGTGGAAGCTCACGGTCAAGGCCGGCGCGCAGACGCTCGACTACCACGCCAGCCTGCGCGGTGGCTGGCGGCATTGCCCCAAGGGGCAGGGGCAACGGCCGGTGCCGGATACGCGCAGTTGATGCCCGGCGCCGCGCGTACAGGACGCGCGGCTCAAGGTCAAGGCCTGAATTTGGATTGCTGCCCTCGATCCGCAGGATCGACAGGGCGCCAAAAACGTAAGCGAATCCCCGCCGACGAGTGGGCTGGCTGCTGGGCGACTTCACCGTGCGTCGCGTGTCCACTTTGGCGCTGCCTGCCGCGCGGGCGCTCAGTTTCCAGCCCAACGTCGTGCCGCAAAGCGTTGATCAGGAAGCCTGATTCGCTCCCGCGCCGCTGCGCACAGCCACTTACGTTTTGGCCCTCAATGCGTGTCCAAAGGGCGACCCCCGTCCCTAGGATCGCCACCGCCGTTGGGTGCAGGTTGAGCAGCAAACAGCTTCAGCTCACCCGATACGTGACACGGCATTCGAGCCATTTCGCAGTCTTTCTCAGTGAGGTTTTCAAATCATGATCACGCGCCACGTTCTCAACAAAGTCACTTCCACCCTGCTCGCCGGTTTCGGGCTTGCAGGCCTTTGCGGCATCGCCGCGGCTCAAAGCACGCCGTCGGCCAAAGCCACTTTTGCCTACAGCACCCTGGTGTCCTTGACATCGTGCAACAAGATCGACGCCGCCGGTTGCACCGGCAACACCGACACCGGCTGGCGCCCGTTTCTGAAGCAGCAGATCAAGCTGGCCAACCAGAAGGACCTGTTTCTCGGCGCCTCGCTGCAATGCGGCATCGTCACCGACACCACCGTCAAGAGCCTGAACGGTTCGCTCGACACCGCCGAGGCACGCGGCACCATCCGTGTGCGCATCAAGGTCACCGCCCCCAACGGCACGGTGACCTATGCCCAGCCCAACACCAGTGTTGATGCGACCAACACCACGACCGGCCCGGGCGGCGGCGTCGTTTTCTGCGACCGTGTCCAGACGTTGGCGGCAAAGTTCTCCGGGCTGAGCTGCACGGCCGACGCGACGGGTGCCGTGACCTGCACCAAACCCGAGGAACTGCAGTTGATCCTGAAGACGCTGAACGCCAACGCCTTCAACTTCATCGCGCCGAACCTGACTTCTGGCGTGCACACCATTGAAGTGCAAGCCAGATCCTCCACGGTGACCAGCGCCACCGGCCTGGGCGGCTCACTCGGCGCGGCCAATGCCTTCATCGGTGCTGGCTCGGTGTCGGTGGAGTCGGTGCGCATGGTCAAGGGCAACGACGGCTCGACGCTGGCGATCGACTGATGCTGGTTCGGCCAGCCGCTTGAGGCCCTGAGCGCGGGCCGCAAGAGACTGGCCCGCCAGAAGCAAAACGCCCCGGGGTTGCCGGGGCGTTTCTATTGGTGGCCGCATTGGCCACCAACGGCGCCTCGTTTACGGATCGACGCGAACGATCGTCGGGCCGGGCAGGCCCGCTGCGCCGCCATAAGCCACCGAGCCCAGGTACTTGGTGCCAGCAGTCAAGCCGCTGAAGGTCAAGCTGATGGTGCCTGTGGTGCCCGTGGTGGCCGATGCCGGCGCCGCAACACTCATGTTGCCCGCCGCGGCGCTACCCAGCAGCCAGGTGTGCAGTTTGAACGGCGAGCTGCCGACCACGCCCCAGCCCTGCACCACCACGCGGTAAGTGCCGGCCGCGGGATTCGTGATGTTCGCTTCCTCGGCAGACGTCCCGCTACCACTGGCGGCCATCAAGGTGCCGGCGCTGTCGAACACGCACAGGTCGATATCGGCACCCGGGCTCACATCCGCATCGAACAGGCTGAAGCGCGCGTAGGTCGTCGCCGCAGGCACCACCACGGGAATGATCTGCGCGTTCGGCGAGGTCAGCGAGCAAGTGCCGTCGGTCGGGTCATCGGACACGCTGCCCGACGTCACAGCGGCCGCCACCAGCCCACGCGGCGTGGCTGTGAACGGGCCGGTGTAGCCGAAGGTGACCGGATAGGAGCCGTTCGCCGTGAACGAGACGGACGGAGGTGCTGCCAGGGCCACCGGCCGCACGACGATGGGGCTGCGCACACTGACGCCGCCGGTGCCAGTCCAGAAGAACTGGCCACCGGTGTAGCTGCTCAACGGTGCCGAAGTTCGAGTGAAGCTGACCGTGAACTCCTTGGTCTGGCCGGCAGCCAGGGTCAAGGATGCGGGGGTCACCACCGTCGTAATGCCCGTCATGCCCGTGACAGAAGCATTCACCGTCAGCGACCCGCCGCTCACGTTCGTGACACGGCGCTTGACGGTCTGCACGCCGGCCATGTCGCCGATGGCGATGGAGGCCTGGTTCAGATCGCTTGGGTCAATGGGCGTCACACCCGCGCAGCCACCGCCAGGCTGGACGCCGCAGATGAACTTCAGCCAGTCACTGAAATTCGAGTCATAGACCAGGCCCGGGTTGAACGCAGCGCCCGGGTTCACATGCCCGGCGCCCTGGCGGAAGATCAACACTGGGTTGTTGCTGGATGCCGGGGGTGTGCCGCCATCGAGCACGTCGTAGCCCGTGGTCATGAGCGCCGACTTGATCATCATCGGGCTCCAGCTCGGCTTGGCTTCCTTGAACAACGCTGCCAGGCCGGCCACATGCGGGCTGGACATGGAGGTGCCGCTGTACACATCAAACAAGCGATCGTGGTTGCCCGGGGGCGCCACAGCCGCAAGGATGTCTTGGCCAGGCGCGATCAGATCAGGTTTGAGCAGGTCGCCATTGCCGGCGCGCAACGGGCCACGCGACGAGAACGAAGCGGTGAACGGTGCCGCAACGTTGGTCACGATGGTCGATGCGTTGATCTTCGCTGTGGGCGTGGTGGTGGCCGCATAGGCATAGACCGCGGCGCGATCGGTGGACTGCAGGTGCACTGTGGGCACGAAGTGGAAGTCGGCATTGAGCGAGTTGATCGAAGTGTTGGTCAAAATCATGCCCACACCGCCCGCCTCAGACACGGCCAGGCTTTTGTTGACTCGGGCAATTACGCCGCGATCGCAGACCACGATCTTGCCGGCCACCTTGGCCGGGTCGAGCACGGGGTTGCCACCGTTGTCGGCCGCCGCGAAACACAAGGCCAAGGCGCCAGGGTTAGCACCAGCCAGGCCAGCCGCCGAGGCGGCGATCAAGGGCGCGGGGCCCACCGGCGTGGCCACTGAGGCACCGTTGTAGGTGACGTTGTTACCCAGCGTGACCGAACCCTGGCCGTCGCGGTTGTGCGTGCCGGCTGCCACCGTGGTCAGCCACGGGCCAGGGTGCGCCACGGTACTGGTGGCGGGGCCGCTGTTGCCAGCGGAAGCAGCCACGAAAATGCCCGCGTCGGCGGCAAACAGGAAGGCGATTTCCACCGGATCGCGGAAGTTTGTCTGTGTACCGCTGATCGAGAAGTTGAGCACGTCCACGCCGTCGGCCACGGCCTGGTCGATGGCCGCCACGCTGTCGGAACTGACGCATGAACCCCCGCCAGCCGTTTGCCAGCACACCTTGTACGCGGCGATGCGAGCCCGCGGCGCGATGCCGCTGATGGCACCGAACGCTGCCGCCGCGCCCGTTGTGGGCACATTGGCGTTGCCGCCTGCCGTGCTGGCGGTGTGGGAGCCATGGCCACCGTAGTCGCGCGGCGAATTGAATTCCCAGGGCAGGTCGGCCGCAATGCCCTCATTGCCGCCAAAACCGGCGTTGTAGTAGCGCGCACCAATCAACTTCTGGTTGCAGTCGGTGCCGGTGAAGCCCTCACCCGGGGTGCACTTGCCGTGCCAGCCTGGAATTTGTTGGTAGCCCAACTTCCCATCTTTGGTGCCGTTGCCATTGACGTCAGTACGGTCAGAAAAACTGGGATGCTCGGGCCAGATGCCGGTATCAATGATGCCAATGATCACGCCTTCGCCCTTGGCCTTGGTTTCCCACACGCCACCGGGCGTTGACAGGCCCAGGAAGGCTGGAGTTGAAGCGGTGTCGAGCTTGCGCACTTCGTCGCGGCTCACCGCCACCACGCCCGGCATTTGCTTCAACTGTGCGGCTTGGGCATCGCTCAGTTTGGCAGCAAAGCCATTGAAAACATAGCCGTAACCGTAGGTCTTCTTGGCCCCGCCCACGGCGGCAATGGCGGCGTCGTGCTTACCGGCCAGGTAGGCCATGTAGCTGGTGACCTGGGGCGACTCGGGGTTGATCTTTTGATTCTTGCCAGGCTTGGTGGCAGCGTAGCCTTTGATACTGCCGTCATAAGCAATAACGGGCGCGCCGGCCATTTCGACGATGTAGTGGCTGCCGTACCCGGCCTTGGCCTGCGTGACCGGCGCCGCCTCTTCCTGGCCGGCCGCATCGGCCACGGCCTCGGCGCTGCTCACAGCCAACGGCCGCTCGGTGGGCGACCCACCGCCGCCGCCGCAACCCGCCAGGGCCACCGCGGCCAGCAAGGTCAATTTCATCTTCCAAGGGATCAGACTCATTCAAGTGCTCCTCGGTTTACAGAATGTGCCGGCCGCTGTTGGCGACCGTTAGCACGCGAAGCGGGCATGCTGGTCTGCGCATTTGTCATCGTCAATCGGGTTGATACCCACCTGAGTCAGGGGGTTGCCTTGTGCGTCTGTCCAATGCAGCAGGCGGTTCAGAATGCGAGCCCCCTGGCGAACCGGAGAAGCTTGATGGCTTGGATCAAATTGCTGGCGCTGGTGTTGCTGGGCTTGGCGCTGCTGTTGCTGGTGGCCGGCCAACTCGGCGCGCTGGCCGGCAGCGCGCCCACCAACCTGGGCCTGCGCGAAGGCAAGTTGAAGCCGCCGGCCAAGACGCCCAACAGCGTGAGCAGCCAGGCTGATTTGTGGCCCGAACACCCGATGCGCGAGCGTGCCCGAATCGCACCGCTGGCGCTGGCGGGCGACGGCCCGGCCACGCTGGCCAAGCTGGAACGCATCGTGACCGCCCTGCCCGGCGCCAAGGTGGTGAGCAGCGAGCCCGGTTATCTGTACGCCCAGTTCACGACCAAGCTGCTGAAGTTCACTGACGACGTGGAGTTCTGGTTCGATGACCAGGCCGGCGTGGTGCAGGTGCGGTCGGCCTCGCGCATCGGGCATGGCGACCGCGGTGTGAACCGCGCCCGCGTGGAGGACATTCGCGCGCGCTTGGCCGCCGCGGCTTGAACGCTTGAACTTCAGTCTGCCGGCGCCAACCCGCGCTGGGCGGGCACATAGCCGCGAATTTCCAGGTCGAACTTGTCTTCCGCCACGGCGCGCTGCACGGCGCGGCGCACTTGGGCGCGCAGCAGCGGTTTGACCAACGACCCAATGAACCGCGGCAGGGGCAGGCGCACGTTGATTTCAACCACCGTGCCCACCGCGCTGGCCAGCGAGCTTGATGTGAAACGGAACATCAGCGTGGCACCCTTGTTCGGGCCCGAGATGGCGGTGTCGAGCATGGTGCCGTCGGGCTCGAACTCGCGCACGTACACGTCACGCATGCGCCGGCCCAGCAAGCGCACTTCGCGCACGAAGCGCGCGCGCTTGAAGCTCTCGGACAAGACTTCGAACTTGACCTTTGAATGCACGCCCGTGGCGATGTGGTGCTGCAGGTCGGCGAACTGCTGGCGCACCAGCGGTTCGGGCGCCGCGATCCATTCCTGGTGCGTGACTTCGACGAAGCCTGGCATGGTTTTCCTCCCCACTGACCCATCTACCGCACGGCCAGAGGGCGGCCTGCTTGTCGCTATTTTCCACCTGCGCGACGCACAACTTGTGCATGCCGCCCGAGGCTGGCCTGCTACTGCGCGCGCAGGGCCCACCCATAGAATCGCCGCATGTCCCAAGCCCCCAAAGACGAGCCCGCACGAGTCGGCAATTTCCTGCGCAACATCATCGAGCGCGACCTCGCCGACCCGTCCTGTGCAGGCCGGCGTTTTGTGGGAACGCCAGGCGATGCCGCCCACCATGCCGATGCGCCGCTCGATACGGCACGCATCCGCACCCGCTTCCCGCCCGAGCCCAACGGCTACCTGCACATCGGCCATGCCAAGAGCATCTGCGTGAACTTCGGCCTGGCGCGAGACTATGGCGGCGTGTGCCACCTGCGCTTCGACGACACCAACCCCGAAAAGGAAGAGCAGGAATACGTTGACGCCATCATCGACGCGGTGCGCTGGCTGGGTTTCGACTGGAACGCGGGCGGCGTGAGCCACCTGTACTTCGCCAGCAACTATTTCGACTTCATGTACCGCGCCGCCGAGGCGCTGGTGAACGCCGGCCATGCGTATGTGGATGAACAAAGCGCCGACGACATGCGCGCCCACCGCGGCGACTTCAACACCCCGGGCCGGGCCAGTCCGTGGCGCGACCGGCCGGCGGCGGAAAACCTGGCCCGCTTGCGCGAAATGAAAGCCGGCGCGCATGCCGATGGCGCGATGGTGCTGCGCGCGAAGATCGACATGGCGCACGCCAACATCAACCTGCGCGACCCCACGCTGTACCGCATCAAGCGCGCCACGCACCACAACACGGGCGACACCTGGTGCATCTACCCGATGTACACCTACGCGCACCCGATTGAAGACGCGCTGGAGCGCATCACGCACAGCATTTGCACGCTCGAATTCGAAGACCAGCGGCCGTTCTACGACTGGCTGCTGGAACGCCTGGCCGAGTGTGGCCTGTTAAGCCCGCCGTTACCCAAGCAGTATGAATTCGCGCGGCTGAACGTCACCACCATCGTCACCAGCAAGCGCAAGCTGCGCCAGTTGGTTGAAGAAAAAGTGGTCGATGGTTGGGACGACCCGCGCATGCCCACGCTGGTGGGCCTGCGCCGGCGCGGCTACACGCCGGCCAGCCTGCAACTGCTGGCCGAGCGCACCGGCGTGACCAAGTCAGGCGGCTGGATCGACTACGCCTGGCTCGACATTGCGCTGCGCGACGACCTCGACGCGAAAGCGGCGCGCGCGATGGCCGTGCTCGACCCGCTGGCGCTGACGCTCACCAACTGGGCCGATGTGATGGGCACTGGCCACCACGAACCCTGCCAGGCGCCGGTGCACCCGGCTGCACCCGAGCGCGGCCAGCGCAGCTTCACGCTGGGCCCAAAGCTGTGGGTTGAGCGTGACGACTTCCAGGCCAACCCCGAGAAGGGCTACCACCGCCTGAGCCCACCGCGCACAGGGCCCGATGGCGCGGCCGTGGCCGGCAGCCTGGTGCGGCTGAAATATGGTTACGTCATTCGTTGTACCGGCGCCCGGCAAGACGCCGCCGGACAGGTCACCGAAGTGCTGGCGGAACTGGTGCCTGACACCAAGAGCGGCACGCCTGGCGCCAGTGCCGTCAAAACCAAGGGCGTGATCACCTGGGTGGCGGCACACGAAGCCGTGCGCGCCGAGGTGCGCCTGTTCAACCCGCTGTTCAACACCAATCGCCCCGGCGCCGACGGGGGTGAGGTGCTCGATGACATCAACCCGCACAGCAAGAGCGTGGCCACCGCCTGGCTCGAACCTGGCGTGTCAGCGGCAGCGCCCGAGCAGCACTTTCAGTTTGAACGCCACGGCTACTTCGTGGCCGACCGGGTTGAGCACCGCCCCGGCGCGCCGGTGTTCAACCGCGTCACCGGCCTGAAAGACGGCTTCAAGCCGGCCTGAGCGCGGGGTGCGAAGCGCACTACCGCGGCCGGTGTGCGCTTCGGCCGGGCACTGCTCTCACAGGGTGGTTTCGCGCCGAATGCGCCACTCTCCGCTTTCCTTCACCCATTCCAGTTGCTTGCGCGTGGCGTCTTTGTAGTTCGACGAGTTGTAGCGCTGGGTGAAAGTGACCTTGACCACGTCGCCCGCCACCTCGAAGTTGGGTGCGTCGAGGTCGATCTGGATGCTGCCCGGCTTGTCGAGCTTCTTGCGCCGGTCGGCCACCCACTCGTCGCGGTTGCGGTGCTTTTCGGGCTTGAAGTCGGCGGCATACACGTCAAGGTAACGGCCCGCGTCCTTGGCTTCCCAGGCGCTTTCCCAGGCCTGCAGGCGGCTGGCCACGGCGGCGCGCGCGTCGCTGGCGGCGGTGCCTTGGAGCGTGGCGGCGTTTGCGGCGTTTGCGGGGGCGGTCGTCCCCGCGTTCGCTGCGGCGGTTGCCGCCACTGCGGCACTGGCGGGTGCAGCGCCAAGAGGGACCACAGGCTGGGCAGCGGTTGCGGTGATGCTGGCCACGCTTTTGACACCGGCGCTGTTGCTGCTTGCTTCAGGCATGGCCTTGGCTGGCCGGGCCGCCACGGTGGCGGGCGGCGCGCTGGCCAACGCCGCGGCCACGGCTTCAGCACCCTTGCCCTGGGCTTGTGCCTGGGCCAGGCGCTGGCGGTAGACGTCGCGCTCGGGTGCCTTGGCCACCGCTTGTTCCAGCGCGGAGCGGGCCGCCGGGTAGTCGCGCCGCGCCAGGTGCACGCTGCCCAGCGTGTCGAACATGGCCGCGGCAGGGTCCAGCAGCAAGGCGCGCTTGGCATGGCTGAGCGCTTCATCAAGCTTGATGCCTTGGCTGCCCAGCAAGTAGGCCAGGTTGTTGTGCGCGGCCGCGCTCTTTTCGTCCAGGCGGATGGCTTCGCGGTAGGCCGCCTCGGCGCTGTCGGGCCGTTTCAACTGCTCATACAGCAGGCCGCGGCGAATCTGCAGGTCAGCCTGGGTCGGTGCGGCCTCGATGGCGCGCTGCAAGGCGGCCAGGGCCATTTCCGGGCGGCCCAGCCGCTCCAAGGCTTCGGCCTTGCCGGCCTGCGCGGCCACCGCAGCGTCTTGCCCGGCGGGCACCTTGTTGAATGCCATCAGGGCGGCATCGGCATCACCGGCGGCCAACTGGGCGTTGCCCAGCAGGAGCCAGTCAGCCGCTGCGCTGGCCGCTTTGGTGGCCTGCGCCAACAGCTCGCGCGCGGGCACCGCCTTGCCCTGGCCGCTGAGCGCATTGGCCAGGCCGATCTGGCTTTCGATTTGCTTGGGCGCCAGGCCGAGGATCTTGCGAAACACGGCCTCGGCGGCCGGGTGGTCTTGTTGGTCGAGCAGCAACTGGCCCTGTATGTGCAGCACGCGCGGGTGGTCTGGCGCCAAGGCCACGGCACGCGCCATGTGTTCGCGCGCTTCGGCGGCGCGGCCGCGCAGTTGCGCCGCGGCCGAGCGCCCCACCCAGGGCCGTGGGTCCTTCGGGGCCAGGCGCGCGGCCTCAGTGAAGGCGGCCTGGGCCGCATCGAGCTTGTGTGCGGCCAAGGCGTCGCGGCCTTCGCGCAACTTGCCGCTGGCCGCGCCGTTGGTCGCCTCGGGCGCCACCACATCCAGCCCCCGCGCCGGCCCTGCGGCCAGGGCGCAGGCGAGCAAGCAGGCCGCAACCAGTTTTGATGGCATGAAGGCGGTCAGGCGCATGGTGATCTTTCGGGGAGTCGTGTTACAAACAAATTCTAGAAACCGCACCCTCGATTGATGTCAAAAAGTAACGGGTAAACAGGCCCCTTTGTGCTTCAAAGTGCCGCCTTTGTGGCATGCCCGCCCCCTCAATTGCCCGGTCAAAGCTGGTTTCCTGCCGCAAGGCGGGCCGATCCGGTGCCCTACCATCACGCGGCTAGTCCACTGAATCATTGAAATGTGTGGTGAAGGACATGCGAGCCGGGATGCAGTGCAAGGCGCAAAGCACAGCCATGCCACGTGGCATGGCGAGCATTTGCAACGCCGCAATGCGCCCGGATTCGCATGGACGGCGCCATCTGATTTCAGTGATTCAGTGGACTAGGTATTTCAACCATCACGTATTTCGGAGCCCAAGACATGAACACCCAACACAGCCGCGCGCTGCGCACCACTGCCACGTTGTTGGCCACTGCTGCCCTTGTTGCCTGCGGCGGCGGCGGGGGCGGCGGCGGCAGCACGCTCACGGTGAGCAGCGTCGCCACCTCGGCGGCCAAGTACGGCAACAACATGGACGTCACCGTCACCGGCACCGGCCTGGTCGGTGCCGCCACGATCTCGTCGCCCGCGTGCAGCAGCATCATCGTTCACCCCACTTTGATTCCGGCCAACCCCGATACCACGGCGTACTACCAGTGCAAGGTGTCGAAGATCGGCGCGCAGCAGGTCTTCGTCACGCGCATCAGCGACAACCTGGGGCTGGCCAACGCCAACTTCACCGTGCCGGTGCCGCAAGTGACATTGACGGTTAGCAATGGCGGCACCGTCAACGGCAGCATGGTCATCACCCTGGCGCCGGACAAGACACCGATCACGGTGGACAACTTCCTGGGCTATGTGAATGCCGGCTTCTACAACGGCCTGGTGTTTCACCGCGTTTCAAGCGGCTTCGTCATTCAAGGCGGTGGGCTGTTTCCGCTGCGCGTGGGCAACCCACCCTTGCAGAAGGTGACCGCTGCGCCAATCGTCCTTGAGGTCGGCAAAGGCCTCAGCAACACCCAGTACACCATCGCCATGGCTCGCCTGGCAGGGCTCGATACGGCGTCCTCGCAGTTCTTCATCAACCTGACGAACAACTCGGCCCTGCTTGATTCGTTCAACGGTGGCTACGCGGTATTTGGCAGCGTGACGACGGGCACGGCCGTGGTCGATGCCATTGCCAACCTGGCCACCGACGTCACCAAGTGCGCGTCGCTGCCCGGGGTCACGTCGTCGGCGGAATGCACGCCCATTCCAGACGTGATCATCAGCTCGGCAGTGCAAACCCGCTGAGCCAGCGCCAACGTCAAGCCTTCGGCTTGCGCCGCGCGGGTGTGCCTTCCACGCCCGCGCGCGGCGGCAACCCGGTGTGCTGGGTGAGCAGCCGCCCTTGCGTCACGCTGGAACGCTTCTCCCCCGCCGGTGTGGAGTTCTTGCGCCGCGCGCTTTCATAAGCGCCGCCGGTGGCCGGTTGAAAATTGGGCACCAGGTGGTGCTTGCCGTTGCCGATCAAGTCAGCGCGGCCCATGTCTTGCAGCGCCTCGCGCAGCAGCGGCCAGTTGTTGGCATCGTGGTAACGCAAGAACGCCTTGTGCAGCCGGCGCTGGCGTTCGCCACGCACGATCTGCACCCGCTCACCTCGTTCGTTAGAACGGCTGATGCCCTTGAGCGGGTTCAGGCCCGAGTGGTACATGGCCGTGGCCGTGGCCATGGGGCTGGGGTAGAAGGTTTGCACCTGGTCGGCGCGAAAGCTGTTGCGCTTGAGCCAGATGGCCAGGTTCATCATGTCTTCATCGCTGGTGCCCGGGTGCGCGGCAATGAAGTACGGCACCAGGAACTGCTTCTTGCCGGCCTCGGCGCTGAACTGGTCGAACATCTGCTTGAAGCGGTCGTACGCCCCCATGCCCGGCTTCATCATCTTGCTCAGCGGCCCGCCTTCGGTGTGCTCGGGCGCGATCTTCAAATAGCCGCCCACATGGTGCGTCACCAGTTCCTTCACGTATTCGGGTGACTTCACGGCCAGGTCGTAGCGCAGGCCCGAACTGATCAGCACTTTCTTCACCCCCGGCAGCGCCCGCGCGCGCCGGTACAGCTTGATCAGCGGCGCATGGTCGGTGTTCAGGTTGGGGCAGATGCCCGGGTACACGCAACTCGGCTTGCGGCAGGCGGCTTCAATTTCACGGCTCTTGCAGGCGATGCGGTACATGTTGGCCGTGGGGCCGCCCAGGTCGCTGACCACGCCGGTGAAGCCTTGCACCTTGTCGCGCATGTCTTCGATTTCGCGGATCACCGAGTCTTCGCTGCGGCTTTGGATGATGCGGCCTTCATGCTCGGTGATCGAGCAAAAGGTGCAGCCGCCAAAGCAGCCGCGCATGATGTTCACGCTGAAGCGAATCATTTCCCAGGCCGGGATCTTGGTCGGCCCGTCGTGGCGGCCGTTCACATCGGCATAGCGCGGGTGCGGTGAGCGCGCATAGGGCAAGTCAAACACCCCATCCATCTCGGCCGTGGTGAGGGGGATGGGCGGCGGGTTGATCCAGACATCGCGCTCACCATGGCGCTGCACCAGCGCGCGCGCATTGCCCGGGTTGGTTTCCAGGTGCAGCACGCGGTTGGCATGGGCATACAGCACGGCATCACTCTTCACCTGCTCGTAGGCCGGCAGGCGGATCACGGTCTTGTCGCGCAGCGGCAGCGCCACGCGGCCTGTCTTGCGGCTGGTGGGCATGGCCACCACGGTGTCTTGCGCAGCGGGCGCGGCGTCGCCTTGCACGCACACCTGGCCCTGCGCCTGCGCGGCTTGCGCGGTGGTCAAGTAAGGGTTGATGTGCTCGTCGATGCGGCCCGCTCGGTCCACTTCAGTCGAATCGATCTCGCTAAAACCGCTTGGTGCATGCGCATCGCGCACCATGAACGCGGTGCCGCGCACATCGGTGATGCTCTGCACCGGCTCGCGCCGCGCCAGGCGGTGGGCGATTTCCACCACGGCGCGTTCGGCATTGCCGTACAGCAGCAAGTCGGCCTTGGCATCGACCAGGATCGAGCGGCGCACCTTGTCTTGCCAATAGTCGTAGTGGGCGATGCGGCGCAGGCTGGCCTCGATGCCGCCCAGCACGATGGGCACCTCGGGATAAGCCTCGCGGCAGCGCTGCGCGTACACCAGCGAACTGCGGTCGGGCCGCGCGCCGCCTTGGCCGCCGGGGGTGTAGGCGTCGTCGCTGCGAATCTTGCGGTCCGCCGTGTAGCGGTTGATCATCGAATCCATGTTGCCCGCCGTCACGCCATAGAACAGCGTTGGCGCACCCAGCGCCTTGAAGGCCTGCGCGCTTTGCCAATCGGGCTGGGCAATGATGCCGACGCGAAAGCCCTGCGCTTCGAGCACGCGGCCGATCACGGCCATGCCGAAACTGGGGTGGTCCACATAGGCATCGCCCGTTACCAGCACCACGTCGCAAGCGTCCCAGCCCAGCGCGTCCATTTCGGCGCGGCTCATCGGCAGCATGGGCGCGGTGCCAAGGCGTTTGGCCCAGAACGGGCGGTAGCTGGCCAGGGGTTTGGCCGTGGGGCGATCTTCGAGGGTGGCGTGGGACAAGGGCGGTAACCAGGCAGGCGATGCGGCAGGCGGTGTAGCAAACGTCACGCAACGGGGGCGGTATTGTCGGTGCAGGCGGGAACATCCCTGCATCACGCAAGGCCGATGCTGGGCAGAATCAAAATTGCCCTTGCCTTGGCCTGCCCTGCCCCATCAAACCATGACCCGCAACGCAACCGATCTGGCTGATTGCAGCGCCACCGAACTGCTGGCGCTGTATGCCAGCAAGCAAGCCTCGCCCGTGCTGGCCACTCAGGCCGTGCTGGAGCGCATTGCGCAGCTCAACCCCAGCCTGAACGCCTTTTGCCACCTGGCGCCCGAAGAAGCCCTGGCCTCGGCCCGGGCCAGCGAGCGGCGCTGGCTGCGTGGCCAGCCCTGCGGGGCGCTCGATGGCGTGCCCACGTCGATCAAAGACCTGATCCTCACGCGCGGCTGGCCCACGCTGCGCGGCAGCTACACGGTCGACGCGAACCAGCCCTGGGAGGCGGATGCGCCGGTCACGGCACGCTTGCGCGAAGCCGGCGCCGTGCTGTTGGGCAAGACGACCACGCCCGAGTTCGGCTGCAAGGGCGAAACCAATTCGCCGCTCACCGGCATCACCCGCAACCCCTGGAACCCGGCCAAGACGCCAGGCGGCTCATCGGGCGGCACGGCGGTGGCGGTGGCCGCGGGCATGGGGCCACTGTCGGTGGGCACCGACGGCGCCGGCTCGGTGCGCATCCCGGCCGCGTTTTGCGGCAACTTCGGCCTCAAGCCCAGTTTCGGCCGCGTGCCGGCGTACCCACTTTCCCCCTTCGGCAGCGTGGCCCACCTGGGGCCGCACACCATGAGCGTGCGCGACGCGGCGCTGATGATGAACGTGATCAAGCAGCCCGATGCGCGCGACTGGACATCGCTGCCTAACGATTCATCTGACTATCTTGATGGGCTGGAAGGCGGCATCAAAGGCTTGCGCATCGCCTATTCGCCCACCCTGGGTTACGCGAAGAACGTTCACCCCGAGATTGCGGCCGCCGTCAAGGCCGCCGTGCTGCAACTGGCGGCGCTGGGCGCGCAGGTGGAGGAAACCGACCCCGGCATCGAAGACCCGCTGGAGATCACCTTGGGCTTGTGGTTCGCCGGCGCCTGGACGGTGTGGAACACGCTGAACGAGGCGCAGCAAGGTCTCACCGACCCTGACTTCCAGGCCGAGGCCGACCTCGGCTCGCGCTTGTCGATGCTCGACGTGCAGCGCCTGCACCTTCGCCGCGGCGCGCTGGGCTCGCACCTGCGCCAGTTCATGCAGCGCTTCGATCTCATCGCCACGCCCACGGTGGCCGTGCCGGCCTTCGATGCCAAACCCGCTGGCCACCAGGCCATGAACGGCGCGGCCATGCTGGGCTGGTCGCCGTTTTCCTACCCCTTCCACCTGAGCCAGCAGCCGGCCTGCACCATTCCGTGCGGCCTGACGCGCGACGGCCTGCCCATCGGCCTGCAACTGGTGGGCCCGATGTTCGGCGATGCGCTGGTGCTGCGCGCCGCGCGGGCCTACGAGACCGTGCGGGCCATTGCGCGCCCGCGCCTTGCTCCATGAGCGACATGCAACCCATTCAAGCCGTGCTGTGGGACTTCGGCGGCGTCATCCTCAGCAGCCCGTTTGAAGCCTTCGCGCGCTATGAAGCGGCGCATGGCCTGAGTCCGGGCTTCATTCGCGGCCTCAATTCGCGCCAGCCTGACACCAACGCCTGGGCCTGCTTCGAGCGCGGTGACATCGACGTTGACGAATTCGCCAGTCGCTTCGAGGCCGAGGCACACGCCGCTGGCGGCAAGCTAAACGGGCGCGAGGTGCTGCGCTTGATCGGCGGCGAAATACGACCCGAAATGGTCGAGGCGCTCGACCGCGTTCGCGCGCGCTGGCGCGTGGCCTGCATCACCAACAACATGCCGGTTGGGTTGGGGCCTTCGATGACGCGCAGCGTTGAGCACAGCGCCGCCATCGCGGCCATCATGGCGCGTTTCGAGCTGGTGGTGGAGTCGAGCAAGCTGGGCCTGCGCAAGCCCGACCCGCGCATCTACGCCCACACTTGCAGCGCGCTGGGCGTTTCGCCACAAGCCTGCGTTTACCTCGACGATCTGGGCATCAACCTCAAGCCCGCGCGCGCCATGGGCATGCGCACCATCAAGGTCGAAAGTGCCGCGCAGGCCTTGAGCGAACTGCAAGCCATGCTCGGCATCAGTGACCTGCAACGCTGAAATCGGAAGTCGCGCATTCCTCGACTCCCATTTCAACGTTGCAGTCCATCGGTTGTGCTGAGCACACAAACCTACTACCAGGCCAGCGCCGATTCAAACCTGCGCTTCGCCCCGCTGGCCGGCCGGCATGAGTTTGACACCGTGATCATCGGCGCGGGCTTCGCCGGGCTGGCCACCGCCATGGGGCTGCTCGAACGCGGCCAGCGCAGCGTGGCCGTGCTCGAAGCGCACAGCGTGGGCCACGGCGCATCGGGCCGCAACGGCGGCTTTGCCTTCGGCGGCTACAGCCTCGAATGCGCTGCGCTCGTGCAACAACTCGGCCTGGCACCGGCGCGGCAGTTGTATCAATTGACGCTGGAAGCGCTGAACCTCATTCGCGCGCGCATCGACAAACATCAGATTGCGTGCGACAAGGTCGAAGGCGGCACCCTGTTGGCCGACTGGTTTGGCGACGAGCCGGCGCTGCGCGCGCAGCAGCGCTTCATGCGCGAGCAGATGCAAGCCGATTGGCAATGGCTTGGCCGCGACGAAACCCGCGCGCTGCTGCACAGCACGCGCTACCACGGCGCCCTGTTCGAGCCGCAGGCCTTTCACTTTCACCCGCTCAAATACGCCCAGGGCCAGGCGCGCGCCCTGGCCGCCGGTGGCATCGCCTTGTTCGAGCACTCGCCCGCCACAGCCATCACCCAGCAAGGCGCCGGGTACTGCATCACCACGCCCGCGGGCGAAGTGCATGGCCGCCAGGTGCTGGTGGCGTGCGGCGGCTACCTGGGCGGCCTGGTGAGCGAGCTGCAACGCGCCATGCTGCCCATTGCCACGTATGTGATGGCCACCGAGCCGCTCGGCACGCGCTTGCGTGAAACCGTGGCCACGCCCGCGGCCGTGTACGACACACGCTTCGCCTTCGACTACTACCGCGCCTTGCCCGACACGCGCTTGCTGTGGGGCGGGCGCATCAGCATCCGCCAGCGTTCAGCGCAGGCGGTGGCGCGGCTGCTGCACCAAGACCTGCTGCGCGTGTACCCGCAACTGCGCGGCGTGCGGGTCGAGCATGCCTGGAGCGGCTTGATGAGCTATGCCCGCCACAGCATGCCGCAACTCGGCCGCACCGCTGCTGGCCTGTGGTTCGCCATGGGCTTTGGCGGCCACGGCGTGGCGCCCACCACGGTGGCCGGCGAGCTGCTGGCTGAGGCCCTGAGCGGCCGCGCTGCGCTGCCCGCTGCATGGGGAGGTTATGGCCTGGCGCCGGTGCATGGCCGGGCCGGGCTGCTGGCCGCGCAGGCGCGCTACACCTGGGCGCAACTGCATGATGCTTGGCGAGGTGCTTGGCGCGGTGTTGGGCGTGCCACCGGCCCACGCTGACCTTGCCGCGACAATCCAGCGCCATGGCCAACGCACTCGCCGCCTACACCCCCAGCCCCGGCCAGGCCTGGGCCTTGCTGTGGCTGGCCATCGTGCTAGAAGTGGTGGGCACCACCTGCATGAAGCTGTCGCAAGGGTTGAGCCAGTTCGCGCCTTCGGTGGCCATGTTCAGTTGCTATGCGCTGGCCTTTGCCTGCAATGCGTTCGTCACCAAGACGCTCGACCTGAGCGTGACCTATGCCGTGTGGTCGGGCGTGGGCACCGCGGCCACCGCGGTGATCGGCATGGCCGTGTTCCGCGAGCCGGCCACGGCGCTGCGCATGGCCTGCATTGGCCTGATCGTGATCGGCGTGCTCGGGCTGCACAGCGTTTCGCGCGCGCCGTAGTTCAGGGTTTGCGGCACGCCTGCCAGCGTGCATGCGCGGCGCCTGCTGCATGGCCAGACTCACATGTTCATGTGAGGCCCGGCCGCTTCGTCTCATCCTTTCTAGCGAGGTGACTTCAGGCCGCACACCATAGCCTTGGCTGGCGTTGACGCTTGGCACCCGGTGCCGCAGCGGACAACGCGCCCACAACGCTTTGCGGAGGATTTCATGTCACCAACACGCCTTGCCCGTTTCGCCCCGTCTGCCATGGCCCTGGCCACGGCCAGCCTGATCGCCGCCTGCAACAGCGGGGGCGGCGGCGACCCCGCCCCGCCACCCGTCGTGACAGCCACCCAGCTCAAAGGCGTGGTGGCCAGCGGTGCGGCACTGGGTGGCGCGAGTGTGAGCGTGATCAACAGCGACGCCACAACCACCGACCCAGCGGCCGTCGCCGCCGCCGCAGACGGCAGCTACACGATCAACGTCACCGGCCTGAAAGCCCCCCTAGGAGCCTGTCGGGCTTGGGGTTGGGCTCGCGCTGGGGAGAGTTGGGCGGGCAGTCTAGGCGTTGGCGAGGCGTGTGGCGGGGCCACACAACGAGCC
>JANOXU010000070.1:0-24761 GCA_031418595.1 Burkholderiales bacterium | reverse complement strand
CCCTCAAGGGGGCCGAGGCCCGCGGCTCCAAGCCGACCTGCGTCGGCTTGGACGGGCCGAGGAATGGCCGCGTCTCGCGGCCATGCGGCCTGCAAGGCACGCCAGCGGCCCGGCAGAGCCGGTTCCGCGGCGTTCGCTTGGGCCGAGCTGTCCAAGCGTGTTGCGCTCAGCCCGGCGGCTCGTATGGCCGCCGGGCCTTCGGCAGGCGCAAGGCCCCTTCCGGGCCCTTGCGTCCGGCCTCAGTCTTCCAGTTCCGCTTTCGCCATCTCCACGTCCAGCCTTTCCATCGCATCCAGCGGTGGGCATTCGGCTGCTTCGGCATAGAGCTTTTCGGCCTCGGCCATGCGCTTGTCGCCTTCGAGCATGACCAGGCCGTTGGCGTATTCCACCCGCGCAATGGCTGACGCCGGGTTGAGCTTGAGGGCGTCCTTGAACAGCTTCAGGCCGGTGGCAGCGTCCGCGCCCTGCGTGCGGCCCAGCAGCTTGCCCACCTTGTCGATCACCTCGGCATGGAAGGTGCCCAGCGCGATGTGCGCGTCGGCATGTTTGGGTTCGAGCTTGATGGTGGTTTCCAGCGCATGCTTCACCTTGCTGCCCAGGCCTTGCGCCAGCGCCTTGGCCACGCTGATGCTCTGGCTATAACGGCCCAGTGCATAGGCCTGCCAGTACCAGGCGCCGGGGCTGGCGGGCTCGGTTGCGGCCTGGGCGGCGGCGCGTTCGGCCACTTCCTGGAACAGCGCGAGCTTGGTCTTCTCGCTCTTTTCCAGGTAGTTGGCGTAAATGCACTGCGCCTTGTTGGCCAGGTTCAGGCCGGCGGCGCCGAGCTTCAGGCCGGCCTGCGCGGCGCGCTCGAATTCACCGGCGTGGAACAAGCCCCAGGCGGCCAGCAGCTTGTCGTCCTTGGGCAGCGGTTCGGCGTCACCGGCGTGCAGCCGGGCCCACTTCTTTTTCAGCGCGGCGGCGTCGTAGGTGTACGCGGTGGCGTCATACGGGAAGGCGGTCCATTTGGCCATGGGTCATCTCCTTTGAGGGGGTCATTGCTCGGGCTGGTACGGGGCCACCAGCGTTTGCAGGTGCGCGCGGGCCGGGGCATCGAGGTACGGTGCCAGCAAGCTGAGCACATGGTAGGCGCCACGCGCCAGCGCGGCTTGTGCGTTTTCGGGCTCCAGCGCGTGGCGCGGGTCTTGGGCGTATTCAAAACTTAACCAATAGGTCAAGACGACGACCATGGCGTTGGCCGCCGTCAGGGCCTGGGGGCGATCCATCGGCAGCGGTGTGCTGCGGCCCAGGCCGGCCAGCAGCGCGCGCACGGCGCGCACCTTGCTCTTGAGCACAGTCTGGAAATGCAATTCCAGGCGGCGGTTCTTGCTCAGCAAGTCGTTCAGGTCGCGGTACAGGAAGCGGTACTGCCAGATCAGCTCGAACAGCATGTGAAAGAACAGCCAGGCGTCTTCGATGTGGCGCACGTCTTCGGCCGCCGGCAACAGCTCGCCCAGCGCTGATTCATAGCGGTTGAACAGGTGGGTGGTGAGCTCGTCGCGCGCCGGGTAGTGGTAGTACAGGTTGCCCGGGCTGATGCCCAACTCGGCCGAGATCAGCGTGGTGCTGACGTTGGGTTCACCAAAACGGTTGAACAGTTCGAGCGTGGTTTCCAGAATGCGCTCGGCGGTGCGGCGCGGTTTTTTGGTGGGCATGGGTCAATCTATCACCTGCCCCGTCGGCATCGCCTCGGGGCATGCCCGCGACGTGCCTGGCCGCGGGTGGCGGGTGGCTTCCTACAATCCAGCGCATGCCTGCCATCGCGTTCCAACATGTTTCCAAGTCCTACGCCACGGCGCGGGGTGAGATCAAGGCCCTGAGCGATGTCAGCTTCAGCATCGAGCGAGGCGAGTTCTTCGGCCTGCTCGGCCCAAACGGTGCGGGCAAGACCACGCTGATCAGCATCTTGGCCGGCCTGGCGCGCGCCAGCAGCGGGCGCACCACGGTGATGGGGCATGACGTGGTGAGCGACTACGCCGCCGCGCGCCGCGCCCTGGGCCTGGTGCCGCAGGAACTGGTCTTCGACCCGTTCTTCACCGTGCGTGAATGCCTGCGCATCCAGAGCGGCTACTTCGGTTTGCACGACAACGAGGCCTGGATCAGCGAGTTGCTCGACAACCTGGGCCTGGCCGACAAGGCCGGCGCCAACATGCGGCAGCTCTCCGGCGGCATGAAACGTCGCGTGCTGGTGGCGCAGGCCCTGGTGCACCGCCCGCCGGTGATCGTGCTCGACGAGCCCACCGCCGGCGTCGACGTGGAGTTACGTCAAACGTTGTGGGCCTTTGTTTCGCGCCTGAACCGCGCCGGCCACACCGTGCTGCTGACCACGCATTACCTTGAAGAAGCCGAGGCGCTGTGTTCGCGCATCGCCATGCTCAAGCAAGGCAGCGTGGTGGCGCTGGATCGCACCGCCAACCTGCTGGCAGGCACCGCCAGCACGATGCTGCGCTTCAAGACTGACGATCTGCTCAAGCCCGAATTGGCAGCGCGCGCGCGCATCACCGGCCGCATCGTGCAACTCGCCGCGCACGACGCCGCCGAGGTGGAGACCTTGCTGACACAACTGCGCACCGAGGGCACGCGCATCGAAGACCTGGAGATCGGCCGTGCCGACCTGGAAGACGTGTTCCTTGAAATCATGCAAGCGCATGCCGGGGTGGCGGCATGAACGGCTTGGCTGGTTTGAGTGGTTTTCGCACCCTGTTCTACAAAGAGGTGCTGCGCTTTTGGAAGGTGGCGGTGCAGACCGTGGCCGCGCCGGTGCTCACGGCGGTGCTGTACCTGCTGATCTTCGGCCATGTGCTGAGCGACCGGGTGCAGGTGTTCGAAGGCGTGGGCTACACGCGATTCCTCATTCCGGGCCTGGTGATGATGAGCGTGCTGCAAAACGCCTTCGCCAACACTTCAAGCTCGCTGATCCAAAGCAAGGTCAGCGGCAACCTGGTGTTCTTGCTGGTCACGCCGTTGTCGCACTGGGCCTGGTTTTTGGCGTATGTGGGCGCCGCCGTCACACGCGGGCTGGCGGTGGGCGCGGGCGTGTTCGCGGCCACGGCGTGGTTTTCGCCACCCGGCCTGGTGCAGCCTGTGTGGGCGCTTGTCTTTGTGCTGCTGGGCGCGGCCATGCTCGGCACGCTGGGCCTGGTGGCCGGCCTGTGGGCCGACAAGTTTGACCAGACCGCGGCGTTCCAGAACTTCATCATCATGCCCATGACGTTTCTTTCGGGCGTGTTCTATTCGGTGCATTCGCTGCCCGAGTTCTGGCGCGCGGTGAGCCACTTGAACCCGTTTTTCTACATGATCGACGGCTTTCGGCGCGGCTTCTTCGGCGTCAGCGATGTCAGCCCCTGGCTGAGCCTGGGCGTGGTGGGAACGAGCTTCTTGTTGATCGCCGCCTTGGCCTTGTATCTGCTGAAAACAGGCTACAAGCTGCGCCACTGAATACGCTGGCCCGTGACAGCGATAATTCGCCCCATCATGAGCGAACCCACTCCCGCGCAAGTGCGCGAATTCATCGCCGCCGGCCTGGCCTGCGAGCATGTGCAGGTCGAAGGCGACGGCCGCCACTTCTTCGCCACCATCGTCTGCCCGGCCTTCGAAGGCCGTTCGCGAGTGGCCCGCCACCAGCAGGTGTACGCGGCGCTGGGCGATCGCATGCGCGAACAGATTCATGCGCTGTCGATGAAGACGTTCACGCCCGCCGAATGGGCCGCTGAACCCAATCGTTAACCGCCCGGCTGCACGCCGGCCCGGCCTGTGCAGCGCCTTACTCCTACACAGACATGGACAAACTCTTGATCCGCGGCGGCCGCGCATTGGCCGGCGAGGTGCAGATTTCCGGCGCCAAGAACGCGGCGCTGCCCGAACTGTGCGCGGCGCTGCTCACGGCGCAGGCCGTGACGCTGCACAACGTGCCACGGCTGCAAGACGTGGCCACCATGCTCAAGCTGCTGCGCAACATGGGCGTGGCCGCGCAGCGCCTGGAACTGTGGCCCGAGCAGGTGGTGGTGGATGCGCGCTCGGTGGTCGCACCCGAGGCGCCGTACGACCTGGTCAAGACCATGCGCGCCTCCATCTTGGTGTTAGGCCCGTTGCTCGCGCGCTTCGGCCAGGCCCGCGTGTCGCTGCCGGGCGGCTGCGCCATCGGCTCGCGCCCGGTTGATCAACACATCAAGGGCTTGCAGGCGATGGGCGCGCAGATCAGCGTGGAGCATGGCTACATCGTGGCCCACGCGCCGCGCTTGAGGGGTGCGCGCATCAGCACCGACATGATCACCGTCACCGGCACCGAAAACCTGCTCATGGCCGCCACGCTGGCCGAGGGCGAAACCGTGCTGGCCAACGCCGCGCAGGAGCCCGAGGTGAGCGACCTGGCGCACATGCTGCAAGCCATGGGCGCGAACATCGACGGCATCGGCAGCAGCCGCTTGCGCATTGAAGGCGTGCGCGAACTTTTCGCCCCGCCGCAGGGCCACCACATCATCCCGGACCGCATCGAAGCGGGCACCTTCCTGTGCGCCGTGGCTGCGGCCGGTGGCGACGTGCTGCTCAAAGGCGCGCGCGCCGAACACATGCAGGCCGTGATCGACAAGCTGCGTGAAGCCGGTGCCACCATCGAAGTGGCCGGCGACGGCCTGCGCGTGAGCGCCCAGGGGCGGCCGCGCGCGGTGGGCTTTCGCACCAGCGAATACCCGCTGTTCCCCACCGACATGCAGGCCCAACTCATGGCCGTGAACTGCATTGCCGAGGGCACGGCGAAGGTCACCGAAACCATCTTCGAAAACCGCTTCATGCATGTCAATGAAATGGTGCGCCTGGGCGCGCGCATCGAGGTTGATGGCCACACCGCGGTGATCCACGGCGTGGCGCAGCTTTCAGGCGCCGGCGTGATGGCCACCGACCTGCGCGCCTCGGCCGGCCTGGTGATCGCCGGCCTGGTGGCGCAGGGCGACACCACCATCGACCGCATCTACCACCTCGACCGCGGCTACGAGGGCATGGAAGCCAAGCTGCGTGGCCTGGGTGCCGACATCGAAAGAATCAAGTGATCACCCTGGCGCTTTCCAAAGGCCGCATCTTCGAAGACACCTTGCCGCTGCTGGCTGCGGCGGGCATCGAGGTCAGCGAAGACCCGGCGCACAGCCGCAAGCTGATCATCGGCACCAACCAGCCGGGGCTGCGTGTGGTGCTGGTGCGCGCCAGCGACGTGCCCACCTATGTGCAATACGGCGGCGCCGATCTCGGCGTGGCCGGCAAAGACGTGCTCATTGAGCATGGCGGCCAGGGCCTGTTCCAGCCGTTGGATTTGCGCATTTCGCGCTGCCGCATCAGCGTGGCCGCGCGCGACGATTTCGACTACGAAAGCGCGGTGCGCCAGGGCTCGCGCCTGCGCGTGGCCACCAAGTACACCGCCATCGCGCGCAACCACTTTGCCGACAAGGGCGTGCACGTTGATTTGATCAAGCTCTACGGCTCGATGGAGCTGGCCCCGCTCACCGGCCTGGCCGACGCCATCGTCGACCTGGTGTCCACCGGCGCCACGCTCAAGGCCAACCACCTGGTCGAGGTGGAACGCATCATGGACATTTCCGCGCGCCTGGTGGTCAACCAGGCGGCGTTGAAGACGCGGCGCGAACCGATCCGCGGTTTGATTGACGCCTTGGCCGCGGCGGTGGAGAAGCGCTGATGGATCTGAATGTTCGTCGGTTGAGCACCGCATCAGCCGGGTTCGACGCTGAGCTGGCCGGCCTGCTTGCGTTCTCGGCCGAAACCGATGCGGCCGTGGAGCAAGCCGTCACCACCATCATCGACGCCGTGCGTGCGCGCGGTGACGCCGCGGTGCTGGAATACACGGCGCGGTTTGATGGCGTGGAGGCCACCAGCCTGGCCGAGCTTGAAGTGCCGCAGGCCGAGTTGCTGGCCGCTTTCAATGGCCTGCCACCGGCCCAACGCGCCGCGCTGCAAGCCGCGGCGGCGCGCATCCGCAGCTTCCACGAGCGCCAATTGCACGAGTGCGGGCGCAGCTGGAGCTACCGCGACGAACATGGCAGCCTGCTGGGCCAGAAGGTCACGCCGCTCGACCGGGTGGGCATCTACGTGCCCGGCGGCAAGGCGTCGTACCCTTCCAGCGTGTTGATGAGCGCCGTGCCGGCCCAGGTGGCCGGTGTGGGCGAGGTGATCATGGTGGTGCCCACGCCGCACGGCGAACGCAACGCCCTGGTGCTGGCCGCGGCGCACGTGGCCGGCGTGCACCGCGTGTTCACCATCGGCGGGGCGCAGGCGGTGGCGGCGCTGGCCTATGGAACGGCCGGTTTGGCCAAGGTCGACAAGATCACCGGCCCGGGCAATGCCTACGTGGCCAGCGCCAAGCGCCGCGTGTTTGGCCAGGTGGGCATCGACATGATTGCCGGGCCGAGCGAAATACTCGTGCTGGCCGACGGCAGCACCGCGCCAGACTGGGTGGCCATGGACTTGTTCAGCCAGGCCGAGCATGACGAATTGGCGCAAAGCATCCTGCTGTGCCCTGACGCCGCCTACCTTGATGCCGTGCACGCCGCTATGCAGCGGCTGTTACCTGCCATGCCGCGCCAGGCCGTCATCCGCGCCTCGCTTGAAGGGCGCGGTGCGCTGATCCAGACCCGGTCCATGGCCGAATCCTGCGCCATCAGCAACCGCATTGCGCCTGAGCACCTGGAAGTGAGCTCGCGCCAGCCGCACGAATGGGAGCCGCTCCTCAAGCACGCCGGCGCCATCTTCCTGGGCGCCTTCACCAGCGAAAGCCTGGGCGACTACTGCGCCGGGCCGAACCATGTTCTGCCCACTTCGGGCAGCGCTCGCTTCAGCTCACCGCTTGGCGTGTATGATTTTCAGAAGCGAAGCAGCATCATTGAAACAAGCGAAGCGGGCGCAAACATCCTTGGGCCGATCGCGGCCGAATTGGCCTACGGCGAAGGGCTCCAGGCGCATGCTCGCGCGGCCGAGATGAGGCGAAAGCGTTGACACGAAGTTCGTGTTGCACGAAACTCGTGTTGCACTGACTTCGTGAAAGTGATGTCATGAAAAACGTGACCGTGACAATGGAAGACAGCGTGGCCGACTGGGCGCGCATGGAAGCAGCGCGGCGCAATACCAGCGTGTCGCGCCTGGTGGGTGAATTGCTGGCCGAGAAGATGCGGCATGACGACGCTTACGAGCGCGCCATGCGCGAGGCGCTGGAGTTTCGCAGCCTGGGCATCTCGAATGGCCCGTATCTCACCGACGACGAGATGTATGGCCGGGGCCGCCCGCGATGAGCACGCTCATCTTCCTGGACACGAACGTGCTGATCTACGCCGTTGACGACCGAGATGAGACAAAGCGCGACATGGCGCGCCGCTGGCTGGCCGCATGCTGGCAAAGGCATTGCGGTCGCCTAAGCACCCAGGTGTTGAATGAGTTCTATGCCAACGCACGCAAGAAATTCAGCAACTCCGTTTCTGCCGGTGATGCCCGCGCCGACGTGCGCCGCTATCAAAAGTGGCAGCCGTGGCAGATCGACCAACTCACTGTTGAGTCCGCCTGGGCCGTGGAAACGCGCTACGGTCTGAACTACTGGGACGCCTTGATGGTGGCAGCCGCCCAGCACCTGGGTTGCACCGTGTTGTTGACCGAAGACCTGCAGCATGACCAGCGACTAGACAACCTGCGTGTCGTGAACCCTTTCCTCATCGGGCCTGAGATGCTCGAGGCCGCACCATGACCGTTGATCTGCAAAGTACCTTGAAGCGCGTATTGCGCACCGACGTGCAAGGCATGCACGCCTACGCCGTGCAGCCCAGCGCCGGGCTGGTGAAGCTCGACACGATGGAGAACCCCTACCGCCTGCCCGCCGCATTGCAGCGCGAACTGGGTGAGCGCCTGGGCGCCGTGGCGCTGAACCGCTACCCGGCCGAGCGTGGCGACGACCTGCGCGCCGCGCTGGCGCGCTTTGCCGGCATGCCCGCCGGCTGCGCGCTGACGCTGGGTAACGGTTCAGATGAGCTGATTTCGATGCTGGCGCTGGCGCTGGATGTGCCCGGCGCGGCCATCATGGCGCCGCTGCCCGGCTTCGTGATGTACGGCATGGCCGCGGCCCTGCAGGGCATTCGCTTCATCGGTGTGCCGCTGGCGGCTGACTTCGAACTCGACGAAGCCGCCATGCTGGCCGCCATCGAAACTGAAAAACCAAGCCTGCTGTACCTGGCCTACCCGAACAACCCGACGGCCAACCTGTGGGATGCGGGCGTGATCGAGCGCCTCATTCAGGCGATGTCGAGCGTTAACGGCCTGGTGTGCATGGACGAGGCCTATCAGCCCTTTGCCAACGCCGACGCCCTGCCGTGGTTGAAGCAATATCCGCATGTGCTGCTGATGCGCACGATGAGCAAGTTCGGCCTGGCCGGTGTGCGCATCGGTTACCTCATGGGCCGCAGTGGCATCGTCAATCAAGTGGACAAGCTGCGCCCACCGTTCAACATCAGCGTGCTCAATGCCGAGGCGGCGCTGTTTGCGCTGGAACATGCTGATGAGTTCGCGCGCCAGGCCGCCGCCATTCGCAGCGAGCGCGACGCCTTGCAAGCCAAGCTGCGAGCCTTGCCCGGTGTGCAGCCCTTTCCCAGCCAGGCCAACATGATCCTGGCGCGCGTGCCTGATTCGGCCAGCGCCTTCGCTGGCATGAAGGCGCGCGGTGTGCTGGTGAAGAACGTGGCGTTCATGCATCCGCTGCTGGCCAACTGCCTGCGCCTGACCGTGGGCACACCCGAAGAGAATGTGAAGATGCTGGCCGCCCTGGCCGCATCGCTTTGAATGCCAGAAAAATGACCGTTCACCTGACCGACCGCATCGCCGAAGTCACCCGCAACACCAAGGAAACGCAGATCCGCGTTCGCGTCAACCTCGACGGCAGCGGCCAGGGGCAACTGGCCACCGGCATCGGCTTTTTCGACCACATGCTCGACCAGGTGGCGCGCCACGGTTTGTTCGACCTGGACATCGAGGCCAAGGGCGACTTGCACATCGACGGCCACCACACGGTGGAAGACGTGGGCATCACGCTGGGCATGGCCGTGGCCCAGGCCGTGGGCAGCAAGGCCGGCCTCACGCGCTACGGCCACGCCTACGTGCCGCTCGATGAAGCGCTGTCGCGCGTGGTGGTTGACTTTTCCGGCCGCCCCGGCCTGCACATGGACATCCCATTCAAAGCCGGCATGGTGGGCGGCTTCGACACCCAGTTAACGTTCGAGTTCTTCCAGGGCTTCGTCAACCACGCCTTGGTGAGCCTGCACATCGACAACTTGAAGGGCGCCAACGCGCACCATCAAGCAGAGACCGTGTTCAAGGCCTTTGGCCGCGCGCTGCGCATGGCGCTGGCGCTGGATGCGCGCTCGGCGGGGGTGATTCCTTCGACCAAAGGCACGTTGTGAATGGCGCGCACGGGCCGAGCGCCGGGCCGCCCCAAGCCGGCCCGCATCCCCTTGGGGGATCGGCGAACGTACCCGTTCGACGAGGGGTCAGCCGAACGGTTGCGGTGGTGGACTACGGCATGGGCAACCTGCGTTCCGTGGCGCAGGCGGTGCGGCATGTGGCGGCCAACAGCGGCTTCGAGGTGGTGGTGTGCCAGCACCCGGAACAGGTGATCGCGGCCGAGCGCGTGGTGCTGCCCGGCCAGGGCGCGATGCGCGACTGCATGCGCGAGCTGCGCGACTCCGGCATGCGTGAAGCCGTGCTTGAAGCCGCGGCCAGCAAGCCGCTGCTGGGCGTGTGCGTGGGCATGCAGATGCTGCTCGACCACAGCGAAGAGCAAGACACGCCGGGCCTGGGCCTCATTGCCGGGCGGGTGTTGAAGTTCCGCCTTGAGGGCCGTTTGCAAGCAGACGGCAGCCGCTACAAAGTGCCGCAAATGGGCTGGAACCAAGTGTGGCAAGCCCAGGTCAACCCTGCCACCGCGCACCCGCTGTGGCAAGGCGTGGCCGACGGCGCGCACTTCTACTTCGTCCACAGCTTCTACGCCCAACCCAGCAACCCCGCCCACAGTGCCGGCTTCACCGACTACGGTGGCCGCTTTACCAGCGCGGTGGCACGGGATAACATTTTCGCCACCCAGTTCCACCCCGAAAAGAGCGCGGCGCAAGGCCTGGCCCTGTACCGCAACTTCCTGGCCTGGTCGCCCTGAGTTCTCGCACTTCACCCCACACACCATGCTGCTCATTCCAGCCATCGACCTCAAAGACGGCAAATGCGTCCGCCTGCAACAAGGCGACATGAATGCCGTCACCACCTTCGGCGAAGACCCCGCTGCCATGGCGCGGCGCTGGCTCGACGCCGGCGCGCGCCAGTTGCACTTGGTCGATCTGAACGGTGCCTTTGCCGGCAAGCCGGTGAACGAGTCGGCCGTGAAAGCCATCCTGGCCGAAGTGGGCGGCGAGATCCCGGTGCAACTGGGCGGCGGCCTGCGCGACCTGGACACCATCGAGCGCTATCTTGATGACGGCCTGAGCTTCGTGATCATCGGCACCGCTGCCGTCAAGAGCCCGGGCTTTTTGCGCGACGCGTGCACGGCGTTCGGCGGCCACATCATCGTGGGTCTGGACGCCAAGGATGGCAAGGTGGCCACCGACGGCTGGAGCAAGCTCACCGGCCACGAGGTGGTCGACCTGGCCAAGAAGTTCGAAGACTACGGCGTGGAGTCGGTGATCTACACCGACATCGGCCGCGACGGCATGCTCAGCGGCGTGAACATCGAGGCCACCGTGAAACTGGCGCGCGCGCTGAGCATCCCGGTCTTCGCCTCGGGCGGGCTTTCGGGCATGGCTGACATCGAACGTTTGTGTGCGGTGGAAGATGACGGCGTGATGGGCGTGATCTGCGGGCGTTCCATCTACACCGGCGCGCTCGATTTCACGGCCGCGCAAGCGCGCGCGGACGCGCTAAGAACGCAAGCCTGATGCTGGCCAAACGCATCATCCCGTGCCTGGATGTGACCGGCGGGCGGGTCGTCAAGGGCGTGAATTTCGTCGGCCTGCGCGACGCCGGCGACCCGGTGGAAATTGCCGCGCGCTACAACGAGCAGGGTGCTGACGAGCTGACGTTCCTGGACATCACCGCCACCAGCGACGCGCGCGACATCATCCTGCACATCATCGAAGCCGTGGCCGACCAGGTCTTCATTCCACTCACCGTGGGCGGCGGCGTGCGCAGCGTGGCCGACGTGCGCCGGCTGCTCAACGCCGGGGCCGACAAGGTCAGCTTCAATTCGGCCGCCGTGGCCAACCCGCAGGTGATCCGCGACGCGGCCGACAAGTACGGCGCGCAGTGCATCGTGGTGGCGATCGACGCCAAAGCGCGGCGCGGCGATGACTTGGCGCAGCGCGGCCCGGGCTGGGATGTGTACACGCACGGCGGGCGCCAGAACACGGGCCTGGATGCGGTGGCCTGGGCGCAGCAAATGGCCGCGCAGGGTGCCGGCGAGATCCTGCTCACCAGCATGGACCGCGACGGCACCAAGATCGGCTTCGACCTTGAATTGACGCGCGCCGTGAGCGACGCGGTCAGCGTGCCGGTCATCGCGTCTGGCGGCGTGGGCCTGCTTGAGCATTTGTCTGCCGGCATCCGCCTGGGCGGGGCTGACGCGGTGCTGGCTGCCAGCATCTTTCATTACGGCGAGTTCACGGTGGGCCAGGCCAAAGCCTTGCTGGCGCGCGACGGCATTGCGGTGCGGCTGTGAAAGCGCCGCGGGCCAATGCCCGCCCGGCCCCGGCCCCTGTGCGGCGCGTGCATCAGCAAGAGGTTCGCCTCGTCGGCGGCCAGTGGAAGCGCAGCAAACTGCCCGTGGCCGATGTACCCGGCCTGCGCCCCACGCCCGACCGTGTGCGCGAAACCCTGTTCAACTGGCTGGGCCAAGACCTGACGGGGTGGCACTGCCTGGATGCCTTCGCTGGCAGCGGCGCCCTGGGCTTCGAGGCCGCCTCGCGTGGCGCGGCTGACGTGCTGCTGCTGGAGCGCCAGTTGGCCCTGGTGCACAGCCTGCGCGCCTCGCAACAGAGGCTGGGCGCCGCGACGCTGCGCGTTGAGCAGGCTGATGCCTTGCCCTGGATGGCGCGCTGCCCGCGCGAGCGCTTCGATCTCATCTTCCTGGACCCGCCCTTTGACAGCACCCTGGCCGAGCGCGCGCTGGCGCTCGCCGGCCCTTTGTTGCGTGCGGGTGGGCTGATCTACCTTGAGCACTCGAAGCCTTGGGCAGACGACGTTCCCGGGCTGACCCTGCACCGCCAGTCGCGCGCGGGCGCGGTGCACTTTCACTTGTTGCGCCGCTACACTGAACCGGCCGCGCTGCCCAGCCTGCCAGAAAGGCCCGCACCTTGACCACCGTGACGCCCCTGACCGCCGTCTACCCCGGCACGTTTGACCCCATGACGCTGGGCCATGAAGACCTGATGCGCCGCGCCGCGCACTTGTTCGACCGCTTGATCCTGGCGGTGGCGGTGGGCCACCACAAGCGCACCATGTTCACCATCGACGAGCGGCTGGACATGGCGCGCGAAATCGCCAGCCCCTACCCGAACGTGCAGGTGATGCCGTTTCGCGGCCTGCTGCGCGACTTCGTGGTCGGCAATCACGGCGATGTGGTGGTGCGCGGCCTGCGCGCGATGAGCGACTTCGATTACGAATTCCAAATGGCCGGCATGAACCGCCAACTCATGCCCGAGGTGGAAACGCTGTTCCTCACGCCGTCTGACCAGTACCAGTACATCAGCGGCACGTTCGTGCGCGAGATCGCCACGTTGGGTGGCGACGTCTCCAAATTCGTGGCGCCTTCGGTGCTCAGCCGCCTGCGCGAGCGCGTGGCACGGCCGCAGGAGTGAAGGGCTGATTGATGGCGCTGCTGATCACGGATGAGTGCATCAACTGCGACGTTTGCGAGCCCGAGTGCCCGAACGAAGCCATCTTCCTGGGCCCCGAGATCTACCAGATCGACCCGGCCAAATGCACCGAATGCGTGGGCCATTTCGATGAGCCGCAGTGTGTGCAGGTCTGCCCGGTGAGCTGCATCCCGCAAGACCCCGCCCACCCGGAAACGCGCCAACAGTTGCAGGCCAAGTACCTGTGGCTAGTGAAGGCGGTGCAGGCCGGCGCCACCTGAAGTTGCGGGCCAGTTGAGGGTCAGGTGGCTTTGGACACCTTGCCCTTCTTGGGACTGGTGGGTGCCTTGACTGGCGCGCTCAATTTGTCATCGGCCGGTTCGGCGGCGCGTTGGCGCGGCTTCTTCTTCGGCTTGGTGGGGGGCTTGGGCGCCGAGGCCGCTGGAGCTGGCGGTTTGATGCCCGCCGCGAGTTGCCCCTTGGCGGCGGCTTCGCGCTGGCGCCGCTCAGTGGCCAACGCATTCGCCCGTTGCGAGTCGGCGCGCGCCGCTGTGGCCGCTTGGCGTTGTTGCTCGGCGCTGCGCGCATCGTCGGCCACCACCGCCTTGCCACCGGGGCAGGGGGTTTGCGAATACTGCTTGCCGTCGCCGCAGCGGTAAACGGTTTGGGCGTGGGCGGCGCTTGCCACCAAGGTGAGTACAAGAACGAATCGCTTCATGGCGGCGTGCTCGCATCGGGGGGAGTGGTTGCTGTGGCGGGCGCCTGTGCAGCCGGTGGTTTGGGGCGGGGCGGCTTGGCGTGGATCTTCATCATCGCCCGATCCATCGGCCCGTCGATCAGTAGATCGAGTGCTTGCAGTGAGTCATGGATGGCCTTTTCGATCAACTCGCGCTCGGCCTGCGGCGGCTTGCGCAGCACGTAGTCCACCACCTGCGCCCGATCGCCGGGGTGGCCGATGCCGATGCGCAGGCGCCAGAAGTCAGCGCTGCCCAATTGCGCTGCGATATCGCGCACACCATTACCGCCCGGGCTGCCGCCGCATTTGAGCTTGACGCTGCCGGGCAGCAGGTCGAGTTCATCGTGCACGACCAAGATGTCTTGCGCCTCGATCTTGAAGAAGCGCGCCAACGCCGCCACCGACTTGCCAGACAGGTTCATGAACGTCATGGGCTGCAGCAACCAAAGCGGCCCGGCCGGCCGGTTCACGCGCGCGGCCAGGCCGAAATAGCTGCGATCGGCCGCCAGGCGTGCATGCAAGTGTTGCGCGGCGTCGTGGATCCACTGGAACCCGGCGTTATGCCGCGTGCCTTCGTATTCGGTTCCCGGGTTGCCCAGGCCGGCAATGAGTCGAATCATGCGCAGATTGTCGCCAATGAAAAAGGGGCCCGCAGGCCCCTTGGAATTCAGCGCTGACCAGGGCCAACGCCGGCCATCACTTCTTGTTCTGCTTCTCGGTCTTCTTGGCCTTGGTGGCCGGCGTGGCCGCCACCACCACCGGCGTGGCCGGGGCGGCTTCTTCGGCTTCCAGACGCGGCGGGTTGGCCGCAACGATCACCGGGTTGAGCGTGCCATGGCGAACGAACTTGATGCCTTCTGGCAGCTTCAGGTCGAGCGCATGGATCGACTGGCCCTTGACCAAATGGCCCAGGTCGATGGCGATGAACTCGGGCAACTGCGAGGCCAGGCACTCGACTTCGAGTTCAGTGGTGACGTGGCTGACCAGGCACTTGTCGGTCTTGACCGCCACCGACGCATCTTCGTTCACGAAGTGCAGCGGCACCTTCTTGTGCAGCCGCGTGGTTTCATCCACGCGCTGGAAGTCGACGTGCAGCACGTTCTGGCGGAACGGGTGCATCTGGTAGTCGCGCAGCAGCACCTTCTGCACCGCACCGCCCAGTTCCATGTCGAGCAGCGACGAATGGAAAGCTTCCTTCTTCAGCGCCATGTACAGCGCGTTGTGGTCAATCTCGATCATGGCCGGTGTGCCTGCCCCGTAAACGATGCCAGGCACCTTGCCGGCACCGCGCAGGCGGCGGCTCGCTCCGGTCCCCTGCAAGGTGCGCTCAAAAGCTGTGAACTTCATGGTTCGACTCCAAGTGAGTGAGGCGCCCGCGACCAGGCGCCAGGGTTGGCGCGCTGCGAATTCAGCGCGCCGGAAAAACGGATCTCAAGTCAATGTGGCTTTGCCACTTGACTTGACCCCCGCGGGGGGCCTGACGCGAAGCGGCAGGTTTGAGGGTACCTAAAAGTTGTTGTTCTGCTCCGAGAAAAGCGACGTCACCGATTCACCATCGCTGATGCGGCGAATGGTTTCGGCGAACAGCAGCGCCACGGAAAGCTGGCGGATCTTGGCGCAGGCCTTGCCCTGCGCATTCAGCGGAATGGTGTTGGTGATGACGACTTCATCAATTTGCGACGCCGCAATGCGCTCGATGGCCGGGCCCGAAAACACCGGGTGCGTGCAATAGGCGTAGACGCGCTTGGCGCCGCGTTCCTTCAGCACGTCGGCCGCCTTCACCAGGGTGCCGGCGGTGTCGATCATGTCGTCCATGATGACGCAGTTGCGGCCGTCGATCTCGCCGATGACATGCATCACTTCCGACACATTGGCCGTGGGCCGGCGCTTGTCGATGATGGCCAGGTCACACCCAAGCTGCTTGGCCAGGGCGCGGGCGCGCACCACGCCGCCGACATCGGGCGACACCACCACCAGGTTGGGGTAGCTGCGGCTTTTCAGGTCAGACAACAACACCGGCGAGGCGTAGATGTTGTCCACCGGAATGTCAAAGAAGCCTTGAATCTGGTCAGCGTGCAGGTCCATGGTGAGCACGCGCTCAACGCCCACGCTTTGCAGCATGTTGGCCACCACCTTGGCGCTGATGGGCACGCGCTTGGAACGTGGCCGGCGGTCTTGCCGGGCGTAGCCGAAATACGGAATCACGGCCGTGATGCGCCGCGCGCTGGCGCGCTTCAGGGCATCGACCATGATGCACAGTTCCATCAGGTTCTCGTTGGTCGGCATGCAGGTGGGCTGCACGACGAAGATGTCGCGCGCACGCACGTTCTGCTGGATCTCGACCTCGACTTCGCCGTCGGAGAAGCGCCCCACCAAGGCATGGCCAACGTCAACGCCGAGCTGCGAGGCAATCTCGTGCGCCAGTTCGCGGTTGGCGTTGCCGGTGAACAGTACGGTGTTGAAGAGCACCTGATCCTCTGGGGCGGTGGGGTGTGCGGTGATGATGGCGGTAATGCAGGCGCTGACTCTGGGTGCTGACCTTGGGTAATCTGGCAGGGGAGGAAGGACTCGAACCCTCGCATGTCGGAATCAAAATCCGATGCCTTGACCAACTTGGCGACTCCCCTACACAGGAAGTGGCATCGCTGCCACCACCCTTGTTTGGCACTTCAGGCTGCCCAGCCCCTTAACGGGTGCTCAGGCAGACTGCGGCACAACCGACCGACCCAACCTGCCGCCAGCGGCTGCGGCGGCCATGTCGCCATGGGTTGAACGGCTGAACCCAGGTTTGCAAAAACGGCGCTGCCAGAGCCCGTCATGCGGCTGTTGCCGTGGTGCACTTGCAACCACTGCGCAACGGCCATCACTTCCGGGCACAACTCCTGGGCGCAGGGCTGCAAGTCATTGCCGCCGAATTCGAACCTGCCTGCGTTCCAGTCGTTGAGCAACTTGGCGTTTGCGAACGAGCCGACGACTATAACAGGCTGGGTGTCGCGCTTGAGCGCCGGGTGGGCGAAGATCTGCGCGGTGGGCAGCGCAGCGGCCGGCTTGACCACCGCAAAACAGCTCGGCGCCACCGCCACCGGCGTGATGCGCTCGCCGATGCCTTCAACGAATGCATTGCTGCCGTTGATGAAGAACGGCACGTCAGCCCCCAGGCTCAGGCCCAGCTCCAGCAGGCGCGCGCGCGGCCAGTGCAGTGCCCACAGGCGGTTCAGCGCCAGCAGCGTGGTGGCGGCGTCGGAGCTGCCGCCGCCCAGGCCCGCGCCCCAGGGCACGCGCTTGTCAATGTTGATGTCGGCGCCCAGGCCGGTGCCACTGGCGGTTTGCAGGGCGCGCGCGGCGCGCAGGCACAAGTCGTCATCGGGCAGCGTCGAAGACAGGTCATGCCGCAGTAGACGCCCATCGGTGCGGCACTCGACATGCAAGGTGTCGCACCAGTCGATCAGCACGAACAGCGACTGCAACAGGTGGTAGCCATCAGCGCGGCGGCCCACCACGTGCAAGAACAGGTTGAGCTTGGCCGGTGCGGGCAGCTCGTACAGCGCGCTCAACGCCATGCTGGCGTGGCGATCATGGGTGCCCCAAGGCCGGCCGAAGCCGGCCGTCCCCCGCGGGGATCAAGGAAAGTGGCAAAGCCACATTTCCTTGCGAGTCTCGATCCAGCCGCACGCGCACCGTCACGGCGGGGGCTTCATCGCGCTGCGCCAGCAGGGCGCCGGCGCTGAAACCGGACAAGTCCAGGCGCCAGCCCAGTTGCGCAAAACCAGGCGCAGCGGCGCTGGGCTCGAAGGCGGCCGCAGGCCAGGGCCGGCCACGCAGCCAGTCGTTCAGTGCGGCCAGCGGCAGGCTTTCGCCCAAGGCCTCACGCGACAGCGTGTCGAGATCGGCAAACTGCGCTGTGCCCGCAGGCGTGGTCAGGCTGGCCTGGCCTGGGCCCCAGCGGGCGCTGGCCAAGGTGGTGCCCAAGGGCGAGAGCAGGCGCAACTCACCTTGTGCCGAGTCGCCGCGCAGCTCGAAGCCAGCGCTGAAGGCCTGCGTCGGCCGCTGGGCCGTGGCCTGCACTTGCACCGCCAGGCGCCCGCTCAACATGGGGGTGGGCGCCACGGTGGCGCAGCCCATCAACACGCCGGCACAGGCCCAGGCCTGCACCGTGCACAACGACCTCACGGCGCAGGCTTCACAGATCGACCTTCAGCCGGGCCAGCGTCTCGCGCAGCACATCGTTTGCCGCGTCGCGGCCGCGCGCATCGCGCCACACGTGCAGCGCTTCTTCGCGCTGGCCGCTGGCCCACAGCACTTCGCCCAGGTGCGCGGCGATCTCGGTGTCGGGCCGTGCCGAGTAGGCCGCGCGCAGCAGGCGCAGTGCCTCGCCGGCATTGCCCAGTCGGTACTCGACCCAACCCAGGCTGTCGGTGATGTAAGGGTCGCCTGGCGACAACTGCAACGCGCGCGTGATGAGCTGGCGCGCCTCGGGCAAGCGCAGCTTGCGCTCGGCCAGCGAATAGCCCAGCGCGTTATGGGCATGGGCATGCTCCGGGCGGGCCTGGATCACCTGGCGCAGCTTGCGTTCCATCAGGTCAAGCTCGCCCAGCTTCTCGGCCATCATGGCTTGTTCATAGACCAGATCCATGTCTTCAGGGAAGCGCTCGCCGCCGCTTTGCAGCAGTTCCAACGCGGGGCGCCACTGGCGCGCATCACGCAGCAACTGGGCCTGCGCCAACAGCTTGGCGCGGGCATCGTCGGGCGTGCGTTCGGGCGCACCGCGCAACAGTTCCTGCGCCTTGGCCAGTTGCCCCTGGCGCGCCAAGATGCCGGCGCGGCGGGCCAGCACGTCGAGCGCGCGCTGCGGGTTGTCGATGCGTGCCAGCCATTGTTCGGCCTGGGCATAGTCACCGCCTTGCTCGGCCGCCTGCGACAGCATCAGCCAAGCCTGGGTCAGGCCTTGCGCGGGTGTGGTGGCTTCATCGTCGTCGTCTTCGCCGGCCACGGCCCGCGGCGCGCCCTGCGCCTGCGCCAGTTCAACGTAGCGGCGCAGCGCGGCCTGCGCCGGAACGAGGTTACGCAGTTCGAGCTGCAGCGCGCCCAAGGTCAACCAAGGCGCAGCCATGTTGGGCTCGGCCTGGGTCACCAGAGAGAGTTGTTCGATGGCCGGGGTGAAGCGTTGCGCGGCCGTGAGCATGCGCACGTAGCCCAAGCGCACTTCGGTGCTGGCCGCGGGCTGCTTCAGATAGGCCTGCACCAGGCTTTCGGCTTGCGGTTTTTCGCGCGCCATGTCCAGCGCCAACAGCGCAGCGCCCGGCGTTTCGGGGTCGTCGGCTTGGGCGCGCTGCGCGACTTCGAGCGCCTTGGCCGTGTCGCCCGCAGCCAATGCCGCCCGGCCCAGCGCCACACGCGCCGCGTTGCGCGTGGCCGGGGCGTTCAGGTAGGGCGCCACGGCCTGTTCGACAAAAGCTTGAGCAAGCTTCTTGTCCGCGCTGCGCTGGGCCAGGCGCGGCAGGCTGGCCAGCGTGGCAGAACGCTCAGGCGCGGGCGTTTGCGCGAGCAGGGAGCGCGCCACCTCGGTGGCGTCGGGCAGGCGGTTCAAGGCCACCAGCATTTGCAGTTGCAAGCGCAACGGTTCAAGTGACTCGGGCCGCGCGATGCGCCAGGCTTTGGCCGCGGCCAGCGCGCGGTCGCCCGAACGTGCGCCCAGGGCGATGTCCACGGCGCGGCGGAACAGTGTGTCGTCGCGGGTGCGGCGGGCGGCATCGAGCACCACTTCGTAGGCCGTGTTGGCCTGGCCACCGGCCAGTTCAATCTCGCCGATCAGCAGTTGATAAAACAGTGGCGCATCAAGCGTGGAGTTGGCCACGGGTGCGCTGGCCGCCGCGCCCTGTGCAAGAGCATGCAGGGGGCCGGCCGACAGGCAGGCCGCCAGCAGCGTTGCGGTCAGGCGTGAAGTGCCCCAGGACTTGTGCCGAGCACGCGGTGCCAACAGGCTCATCGCCTCTCCAAAAGCTTAAGTTTTCATTCTCACATAATGACCCGATGCCAGAACTCCCGGAAGTCGAGGTCACCCGGCGCAGCATCGCCGCACACCTGGCCGGGGCGCTGGTGACCGGGGTGCGCCTGGGCAAACCCTTGCGCTGGCCCTTGGGTTGTTTGCCCGCCAGTTTGGTCGGCACGCAAGTGGGTGATGCGCAGCGGCGCGGCAAGTACATCTGGTTGCCGCTGAGCAGCCCGCACCGTCCGGCGGGCGGGCTGCTGCTGCACCTGGGCATGTCGGGCTCGCTGGCATGGATGGATGCCGCCCCGGCGCCCGGCCCGCATGACCACTTCGATCTGTCCACCCCGGGCGGCACGCTGCGCCTGACCGACCCGCGCCGCTTTGGCGCCGTGGTCTTCAGCGCGTCGCTTGACGCCGACCCCGCGTGCAAGCTGCTGGCGCGGCTGGGCCCCGAGCCCTTCGACGCGGCGCTCACGCCCGAGCGCTTTCACGCCGCGCTGCAGGCGCGGCGCACGCCGGTCAAGGCGGCCTTGCTCGGCGGCGCGCTGGTGGTCGGTGCCGGCAACATCTACGCCTGCGAAGCCCTGTTCCTGGCCGGCATTGACCCGCGCACACCCTGCCAGCGCCTGAGCCGGCCGCGCGCCGCGGCGTTGCTCGCCGCCTTGCGCGATGTGCTGGGCCGCGCGCTGGCCGCCGGCGGCACCACGCTGCGCGACTTTCGTGATGCCCAGGGCCACGCCGGCGCCTTCCAGGTGCAGGCCCAGGTGTACGGCCGCGCCGGAGCGCCGTGCACGCGCTGCGCCACGCCGCTGCGGCGCATCAACCAGGCGCAGCGTTCGAGCTTTTTTTGCCCGCTGTGTCAGCGCCGCTGACGAGCTTGTCAACAGATGTATCGCGTGCCTGTTTCGCGTGGTTTGCTGCGCTAGCATCGCGCCGCCGCGTTAGCCCGTGCCCTGTGCAACGGGCGGTTTCCCATGAACAGCCCCCTCGTCAGCAGCCTGGACACCCTCACCGCATGGCGCCGTTCGCTCGACCGGCAGTTCGGTGCGTTGGCGCGCTTTCTGAGCGAACATGAACTGAACGACCAGGCCGACGCCGCCGGCCTGGCCACGCTGCAACAGCGCCTGCGCACCGACCAGTTATTGGTGGCCTTCGTGGCCGAGTTCTCGCGCGGCAAGTCCGAACTCATCAACGCCATCTTCTTTGCCGACAGCGGCCGGCGCGTGCTGCCGGCCACACCCGGGCGCACCACCATGTGCCCGGTGGAGCTGGCATATGACGCCGACGAGCCCGTGCAGTTGTCGCTGCTGCCCATCGAGACGCGCTTGCAGGGTCTGGCGTTGGCCGAGCTGCGCGGGCGCGTCGACACCTGGGCCCGCATTCCGCTGCAATTGAACGACGCCGCGCTGCTGGCCCAGGCGCTCACCGAGGTGACGCGCACGCGCAAGGTCAGCACAGACGCCGCGCGCGCGCTGGGCCTGTGGAGCGACGAACGCCCGCACGACAACCCTGTGCGCGACGCCGACGGCCAGGTTGACGTGCCGGCCTGGCGCCACGCCGTGATCAACTACCCGCACCCGCTGCTCAAGCGCGGCCTGGTGGTGCTCGACACGCCGGGGTTGAATGCGATCGGTGCCGAACCCGAACTCACCCTGGGCTTGCTGCCTTCAGCGCATGCCACCGTGTTCATGCTCGCCGCCGATACCGGCGTGACGCGCAGCGACCTGGCCATCTGGCGCGAACACCTCAGCGGCAACTCGCTTGAACGCTTCGTGGTGCTGAACAAGATCGACACCCTGGCTGACCCGCTGTCCACGCCCGAGCAAGTGGCCGCGCAGATCGAGCTGCAGCGCCAGGTCACCGCGCATGCCCTGTCGGTGCCCGCGAGCCGGGTCTACCCGCTGTCGGCCCGCGAAGGGCTGAGCGCGCGCATCTGCGGTGACGCCGCGGCGTTGCAGCGCAGCCGCCTGCCCGAACTGGAAGAAGCCCTGTCAGCGCAGTTGCTGCCGCGCCAGCGCGAAATGCTCTCGCACGCCGCCATGGCCGTGCTCAGTGGCATGCGTGCTCACGCCGCGGCGCGCCTGGGCGAGCAGCGCCGCCACAACGCCGAGCAGGTGCACGAACTGGCCAGCCTGCGCGGCAAGAGCGGCGCCAAGGTGCGCATGCTGCTGCAGCGCCTGGGCGTTGAGTCGAGTGATTTCGAACGTTGCACGGTGCGCCTCACGGCCTTGCGTGCCGTGCACCTGCGCATGTTGCAGGCCGCCTTGGGCGAATTTTCGGCCGAGCAGTTGCGTGGCCAGGTGCAGACCCTGGCCACGGCGCTGACGCAGTCGCTGTTCAACCTGGGCGCGCGCAAGGCGCTGACGCGGCTTTGCGGCGACCTGCACCAGGCCTTGACCCGGGCGCGCGCGCAGATGCACGAAGCGCAGGTCATGCTCGCGGCCAGCTACCAGCAGCTCAACGCCGAGTTCGGTTTCGCCTTCAGCCAGGTGCCACCGCCCGGGCTGGAGCGCTACGACCAGGAAATCACGCTCATCGAACGCAACTACAGCCACTACCTGGGGCCCACACAGGCGTGGCGGCTTTCCGCGCCGCGCTTCATGGAACAGTTCCAGCGCATGCTGCTGTCCAAACTGCGCATGGCCTTTGAAAGCGCGGCCGGTGAAATTGAGATCTGGGGCAAGACGGCCGCCACGCAAATCGACCACCAGTTGCGCGACCGCCGCCAGGCCTTTGCGCGCCGGCGCGAAGCGCTCGAACGCATTCAGTCCGCCGCCGGCGAGCTTGAAATGCGCATCCAAGACGTGCAGGCGCAAGAGCAGCGGCTGGCCGATCTGAACGACCTCCTGGACTTGCACACCGACCAGTGCGGCGCCCTGGCCCTGGGGCGCGCGGAGGTGGTGTTGTCGCGGCCGGCACAACCGGCTGGAAGCGGCAAGTTGCTGCACCTGAAGCTGGACGCGGCGTGAGCCCACCCGGCCGCCCGAAGCGCGAACAGCGCCGTGCATAGCACGGCGCTCGCGTAATGAGCGCCCCAAGGCCGGCCAAGGCCGGCCGCCCCCCGCGGGGATCAAGCAAAGTGGCAAAACCACATTTCCTTGAGAGCCCACCCGAGCGCAGCCTGGCGCAGCAAGTGGTTGCCTGGCAACGCCAGCACGGCCGCCACGGCCTGCCCTGGCAAGGCTTGAGCGACCCCTACCCGGTGTGGTTGTCGGAAGTGATGCTGCAGCAGACCCAGGTGAGCACGGTGCTGGGCTACTACGCCCGCTTCATGCAGCGCTTCCCCGACGTGGCCAGCCTGGCCGCCGCGCCACTGGATGACGTGCTGGCCGCCTGGAGCGGCCTGGGCTATTACAGCCGCGCGCGCAACCTGCACCGTTGTGCCCAGGCCGTGGTGGCGCTGCACGGCGGGCGGTTTCCGCGCAGCAGCGCGGGGCTGGCCGAACTGCCCGGCATCGGCCCTTCCACCGCCGCGGCCATTGCTGCCTTTTGCTACGGCGAGCGCGCGGCCATTCTTGACGGCAACGTCAAGCGCCTGTTGAGCCGGGTGTTTGCGTTCGGCGGTGACCTCGCCGAACGCGCGCAAGAGCAGGCCTTGTTGGCCCTGGCGCAGCAAGCCCTGCCGGCGCAGCGCGACATGCCCGCCTACACCCAGGGCCTGATGGACTTGGGTGCCACCGTGTGCACCCAGCGCGCGCCGGCCTGCACCCGCTGCCCGCTGGCCCAGCGCTGCCAGGCGCATGCCCTGGGCCAGGAGGTGGCGTTTCCGGTGCGCACGCGCAAGCTCAAACGCAGCCAGCGCAGCAACGCCTGGCTGTGCTTGCGCCAGGGCAGCAAGACCTGGCTGGTGCAGCGCCCGCCCAGCGGCGTGTGGGGCGGCTTGTTGAGCCTGCCCGAGTTTGAATCGGTGCCGGCGCTGCTGGCGCAGGCGCAGGCTTTGGGCTGGCCTGGCCGCGCCGAACCGCTGCCGGCCATCCGGCACACGCTCACGCACTTTGATTGGGAACTGCTGCCCGTGCGCTGGCGCCTGCCGGCGCGCTTGCCGGCTGCGCAGCGCCTAACGATTGAAAGCACCTGGCCGAAAGGTCAGTGGGTGGGCGATGACGAAGTGCTTGAGCGGGCGCTGCCGGCGCCGCTGCGCAAGCTGCTCAGCGCCAGCGGGAGTCAAGACTCGTCACCCACCACGCCCTTGCCGCGCAGGTAGTCGGCCACCAGGCTCAGGCGCAGCAACGGGTCTTCCAGTTGCATCAAACGTTGGCGTGCCTGCACGCTGATGGGCAGCAGCTCGCACCAGCGGTTGGCCACCCAGCCGGCGTCGTTGAGCAAGTAGGGCTGCGCGATCGGCACGTCACCGCGCCCCTTCATACTGGCGATGGCCTGGGCCAGGGCACGCACGGTGGCCAGGTGGGGTGGCTCTGGGCTGCGCGGCGGGTCGTCGGCCAGGCCTTCGCAGGGCGCTTGCCACAGGCCATCACGGCGCTGCTCGGCTGCGCTGAGCAGGCGAAAGCGGTGCAAGCCGGTGCAACGCACGCGCAAGATGCCGGGCTCGTCGGCCGACACGTCATCCAGCCGCGCCAGCACGCCCACCTCTTCAAGGCTGACCGCCTCGTGAGCGCTGCGCACCTCTTCGCCCTGGCGCAGGCAGACCACACCAAACGGCTGGCCAGCACGCAGGCACGCCGACACCAGGTCGAGGTAGCGCGCCTCGAACACCTTGAGTTGCAACAGCCCACCGGGGAACAACACGCTGCGCAGCGGGAACAGTGGCAGCGGCGTGGGCAGGCTGAGGTTCATGACTGCCCCTCGCCGCGTGGGACCACGCGACGGCCCAACGGCTGGTAGGCCGTTGGGCGTTCCGGCGGGCAGTTCCCGCGCAGGCGGGAACTGCTGATCCGCCTCCACTCCCCCGAGGGGACTGAGGTCGCACGTGAAGCCGCCCTGAGGACGGCTACACGCCTGCCCACGGCCAGCCGCGTGTGGCGGCTGGCGTGGGGCCGGCTTGCGGGCTGAGGCCGGACACAAACAGTCCATGCGGACTGTTTGTGCCTGCCGAAGGCCATGGGCCCATCGCCCATGGCGGCCCGGCGCTCGCCCCGCGCCGCAGAGGTTGACGCAGGGCGGTTCA
>JANOXU010000069.1:0-22277 GCA_031418595.1 Burkholderiales bacterium | reverse complement strand
CGTTGACCTGAGCAAACTCAACCCGCTGGCAATGTGGCGGGAATGGGTGGCCAAGAGCGAAGCGCAGTGGAGCGAAGCCGCTGCCACCTTGATGAAGGATCCACGCGCCGGCGGCCCGCTGACCAAGCAGGTGGAAGAAGCCCGCCTGGCACAGCGCATGTTTGGCGAAATGGCGCAAGCTTCGCTGGCGCTGGTGAACCTGCCTTCGCGCACCGACCTGGAAGGCCTGGATGAACGCCTGGGCCGCCTGGAGGACGGCCTGGCGACTGTGAGCGCCGAACTCGTGCGCTTGCGCGAAGCGCTTGCTGCGCAGGGCGCGCCCGCCCTGGCTGCGGCCAAGCCGGTGCGCACGCGCAAGGCACCCGCGGCCCAGCTTGCCAAGCCCGCCAAACCGAAGGCCTGATGCCATGGCCGCCGTGAAGAAACCCGGCCTGGGCAACCCGCTGCAGCACGCCCTGGCCCGCATGGGCCTGGAGCTGCCCGACCACGCTGCGTTGGCCGGCCCGCTGGGCGTGACGCCACGCGAAACCGTGCTCAGCATTGGCACGCTCAAGCTGCACCACTACAAGCCGCTGGTGGACAGTGTTTACCGCGTGCCGGTCTTGATCGTCACCTCGTTGGTTAACCAGCCCTACATCCTCGATCTGGTGCCGGGCCAGAGCATGGTCGAATTCCTGCTGCGCCAGGGCTACGACCTGTACCTGGTCGAATGGGGCCGGCCACGCCGCGAGCATGCCGCGCTCACGCTGGAAGACCATGTTCAAGACCGATTGCCGCAGTGCGTGCAGCGCGTGCTGGAACTCAGCGGCGAGGGTGAGCTGTCCATCATCGGCTACTGCGTGGGCGGGCTGCTGTCGGTGCTCTATGCCGCGCTGCACCCCAAGGCGCCGCTGAAAAACCTGGTGTGCATGGCTGCGCCGGTGAACAGCGACGGGCTGGTCTCGCTGAAGGCCTGGATGGGCGAGGGCTTTGATGAGAACGCCTTGCTTGAACAATATGGCAACGTTCCAGGTGACTGGGTGCAAAACGCGCTGCGCGCGCTGAAGCCCTTTGCCAAACTGGGCGGTGCGATGAGCCTGCTGAACAACGCCGGCAACCCCGAAGTGGTGACCAGCCACTTGCGCATGGGCAAGTGGGAAACCGACAACCTGCCCTTTCCCGGCGGCGTGTTCCGCCAGATGGTGCGCGACTTCCTGCGCGGCAATTTGCTCGTCAAAGGCCAGTGGCTTATCGGCGGGCAGCGGGTTGATTTGGGCGCCATTCGCATGCCCTTGCTGCACCTGTTGGCGCAGGAAGACCACATCACGCCCTACGCCTCGGCGCAAGATTTGGTGGGTCTGGCGGGCAGCCGCGACAAGCAGGAACTGATCATGAAGGGCGGCCACGTTGGCCTGGTGGCCGGCCGCGGCGCGCAAACACGCATGTGGCCGGCGCTCGATGCCTGGCTGGCGCCGCGGTCAATTTAACGAATCAAATCACTCTTAGAAAGACCCAGAATGCGCTGTTATTGCGTGATGCACCATGGCCAGCCGCTGGAGCTGGTGGAACGCCCCGTGCCCCAACCCCAGGGCAGCGAAGTGCTGGTCAAGGTCAAGGCCGCCGGCCTGTGCCACACCGACCTGCACCTGTGGGAAGGCCATCACGACCTGGGCGGCGGCAAGAAGCTCACCCTGGCCGAACGCGGCATCAAGCCGCCCATCACGCTGAGCCATGAAATCGCCGGCGAGGTGGTGTCCGGCGGCCCGAATTCCGGCGCCTTGCAGGCAGGCCAGCCGGTGCTCATCCACCCCTGGATCGGCTGCGGCGAATGCGCAGCCTGCAAGCGCGGCGAGGAAAACATCTGCATCAAGCCGCAGTCTCTGGGCGTGGTGCGCCCGGGTGGTTTTGCCGAATACGTGATCGTGCCGCATGCGAAGTATTTGGTGCCGCTGGATGGCATCGACGCCGCTGAAGCCGCGCCGCTGACCTGTGCCGGCGTCACCACCTTCAGCGCGCTGAAGAAGTTCGGCATGCGCATTCATGAAGGCCCAGTGGTCATCATCGGTGCCGGCGGCCTGGGGCTGATGGCCATTCAGGTGCTCAAGGCGCTGGGCGGGCGCGGCGCCGTGGTGGTGGATGTGGATGCGTCCAAGCGCGAAGCAGCGCTCGCCGCGGGTGCGTTGGCAACCATCGACGCACGCGCGCCCGATGCCGCGCAGCAGATCATTGCGGCCACCAACGGCGGCGCGCGGGCCGTGCTCGACCTGGTGGGCGCCACCGCTACCGTCACCCTGGCCATGGCGGCCAGCGCGCGCGGTGGCCACATCGTCATCTGCGGCCTGATGGGCGGCGACCTCACCATCGCCTTGCCCACCATCCCCATGCGCCCGCTCACACTGCAAGGCAGCTACGTGGGCACGGTGGAAGAACTGCGCGAGTTGGTGGCCCTGGTGCAGCGCGGCGCGCTCAAGCCGATTCCCGTGAACCGCCGCCCGCTGGCGCAGGCCAATGAAGCCTTGCGGGCCCTGCACCAGGGCCAGGTGGTGGGGCGCACGATCCTGGTTCCGTGACAGTCTCCTGAAACGTTAACGCCGATGCCGTTTGTTGAACACGACGGCGCGCGCCTGCATTGGCACGCACTGGGTGAAGGTGAGCCGCTGGTGCTGATCATGGGCCTGGGCTGCTGTTCGAGCATGTGGTTCCGCTTGGCCCCGCGGCTGGCGCGCATGCACCGCGTGATCTTGTTCGACAACCGCGGCGTCGGCCAGACCGAGGTGCCCTTCGGCCTGGTGCACCGCGTGTCCTGCATGGCCGCCGACGTGGCCGCCGTGTTGCGCGCCGCCGGTGAAACCAGCGCCCATGTGCTGGGCCTTTCGATGGGCGGCATGATCGCCCAGCAGTTTGCGCTCGACTTTCCGGCCTGCGTGCGCTCGCTCACCTTGGCGGCCACCAACTGCGGCGGGCCGCGCGCCATCCTGGCGGCGCCGCAGGTGTGGCAACTGCTGTTCAACAAAGGCGACATGACGCCCGAACAGGCGTTCAGTGCCATGCAGCCCTACACCTACGCCCGCGGCACAGCGGCCGGCGTGATTGAAGAAGACAAGGTCGTGCGCCTGGCCCACGCGCCCAAGCTGCGCGGCTACCAGGCGCAGCTTTACGGCCTGATCGGCTGGACCTCGCATCACCGCCTGCTTGAATTGAAGTGCCCCACGCTCGTGCTGCATGGCGCCGAAGACCAGTTGATTCCACCGGCCAACGGCGCGCTGCTGGCGCGGCGCATCGCCGGCGCGCGGCACATCGAATTGACGCAGGCCAGCCACTGGCTGCACAGCGATCAGCCTGATCTCATGGCCAAGCTGGTGCTGAACTTCACCGCAGGCTGATCTCGAACGTTCGCTGTCGCGCTTTGCATGCCAAGCCCTGGCCCATGAACTGGCGCGCGCCGGTGTGTCCTGCGCGCCGATTTAAGCCGCACCGCGAGGCGGTGGCGCGCCACCGCTGCTCAGGGCGGCGGGTTGTCGTTGGCTTGCCAGGGCGGCAGCTTCCAGCCGGTGACGATGGCGGCCACGCGCAGCAACGTCGCAGCGCATGCTGCCGCGAGCAGCGCCAGCCACTGCGGCGCCGCCATGGCCTGGGCGCCAACCAACACCCAGCCCCCGGCAAACGCGCAGATGGCATACGGCCTGTGGTCGCTGAACGCACGCGGAATCTCGTTGCACACGATGTCGCGCAGCACGCCGCCGAAGACGGCGGTCACCACGCCCATCACCACGGCCACGATCGCCGGCATCTGCGCATCGAGCGCGATCTGCGTGCCTGCGGCCGCGAACAGGCCCAGGCCCAAGGCATCGGGCCACTGCATCGCACGCTCGGTGGGTTCGAGGTGCCGGGCGCGCATGAACAGCATGGCGGCGATGCACAAGGCCAGCACCAGCCACAACCAGGCCGCATGCTGCACCCAGAAGAGCGGCCGCCGATCCAGCAGCACATCGCGCACCGTGCCGCCGCCAAATGCGGCCAGCCCCGTCACCACACAAATACCCACCGCGTCCAGCCGCTTGCGTGCGCCCTCAATCAAACCCGACAGCGCAAAGGCAATGGTCGCGACGACCTCGACCGCAACCTGGGCGTGGGACAGGACCCATATGGGAGCGCTAGCCATCAAGGCATGTGCAGCAACAGGTGGTTCAGTTCGAAAGCGGCGGCGTGTTCGCGTGCCTTGCCCTTGGTATTGCCGCTTCGCCAGGCGCAAACCAGCATCAGCCTTTGCAAGCTCACTGAAACGCCGCCATGCCGGTGATCGCGCGGCCGAGGATCAGCGCATGGATGTCATGCGTGTCTTCATAGGTGTTCACCAGTTCCAGGTTGACCAGGTGGCGCGCCACGCCGAACTCGTCGCTGATGCCGTTGCCGCCCATCATGTCGCGCGATCCATCACCAGTGACGACTGCACGCTCATCATCGAGCGGTAGCCTGAATCAACGCGCTCCACTTCGCGCGCGATCAAGCCGCAGGCCACGCAGTTCAAGCCGGCGCCGCCACAGGCTTCAGGAATGGTCGGGCCCAGCAACCCGAGCGCGCCCATCTCGCGGCAGATGGCCGGGCCGGTCTTCTCGTGGCGGAAGGCTTCGAGCACGCGCAGTGCGAGCCGCTCTTGGCAGTACGCCTGCGCGGCGTCGCGTGTCGCGCGCTCGTCGGCGCTGCGCTGGGCGTCAAGCGCCAACGGGTCGGCCCAGTCAAATTTGGCGTGCGCCATGGTTTGTTGGCGTTTCAGTCGACGCTGATTTTGCGCTCTCGGATCAGCGCGGTGAGCACCTTGCCTTCATCGTCCAGCAGCTTGCGAAAGGCGGCCGCATCCAATGGCGCGGGCTCGGCGCCGAAGTCGGCAAAGCGCTGCTTCAATGTGGTGCTGGCCAGGGCTTTGTGGAGTTCGCGGGTCAGCCGCGCCAGCACATCAGGCGGTGTGCCCACGGGTGCCCACACGCCAAACCAGATGTCCAGCTCGGCGCCTTTGATGCCCTGCTCAGCCAGCGTGGGCATGTCGGGGAAGAACGGTGAGCGCTTGGCGCTGGCCACGCCGAGCAGTTTGACCTTGCCGGTGCGGATGTGCGGGAAGGCGATGCCCGGGTCGAACACGTAGTCGGCTTGCCCGGCCATCACGTCTTGCAAGGCCGGCGCGGCGCCGCGGTAAGGGATGTGCGTGGCAAAGATGCCCGCTTGCTGCTTGAACAGCTCAGCCGCCAGGTGCGGCGGTGTGGCCGTGCCGGCCGAGGCGTAAGACAGCTTGCCGGGGCTGGCCTTGGCCATGGCGACCAGGTCCTTGGCGTCTTTCACTTCGAGCGTGGGCCGGGAGATCACATACATCGCCGTGCGGCCAACGGCGGCCACGGGCATCAAGTCTTTGGCGGGGTGGAAGGTGGCCTTGAACAACGAGGGGTTGGCCGTTTCCACCGAGGTGGGTGCAAGCAGCAACGTGTGGCCATCGGCCGCGGCCTTGACCACATCACCCGCGCCGATGTTGCCGCTGGCACCGGGCTTGTTGTCCACCACCACCGTCTGGCCAAGCGCTTCGGTCAAGCTCTGGGCCAGCAGGCGGGCCATGCCGTCGGTGGTGCCGCCCGGGGCGAAGCCAACGACCATGCGCACCGGCTTGGTGGGCCACGCAGCTTGCGCCTGCGCGCCCAGTGCGGCGGTGGCCGCAAGCGCGCCGACGAACGAGCGACGCAGCAGTTTTCCTAACGAGACGGTCATCTTCGTGTCTCCAGCCAAGGGTGAGGGGAACTACAAGGTGCCGTCGCGAAGCATGTCGCGCAGCTTGAATTTCTGAATCTTTCCCGAAGGCGTGGCGGGCATCACCTCACGCACCACCAGCCGCTCGGGGATGTACTGCAAAGCCACCTTCTGGGCTTTCAGGAATTCGACCATCGCCGCCTGGTCAAGGCTGTTGCCCGGCTTGGGCACCACCACTGCGCAGGCCCGCTCGCCCAGCCGCTCGTCGGCATAGGCCACGATGGCCACCTGCGCCACCGCCGGGTGTTGGTAGAGCAGCGTTTCGATCTCGAACACGGGGATGTTTTCGCCGCCGCGAATGATCACGTCTTTGCTGCGCCCGCTGATGCGGATGTAGCCGCGCGCGTCGATGTGCGCCAGGTCGCCGGTATCGAACCAGCCTTCGGCGTCGGTGCCGTTGAGCTGGGGCCGCTTGAGATAACCGCCGAAGTTGGAGCACGCGCGCACCACGAGTTTGCCGATCTCGCCGGTGCGCAAGGCTTGGCCATCGAAGTCGATGATCTTGAGTTCGACGCCGGGCAGCGGGCAGCCGTCGGTGTTGAATGCGCGCTCGTCGTCATCGTCGAGCTTGATCAGCGTCACCGCGCCGTTTTCGCTCATGCCCCAGGCTGAAACGATCTTCGTGCCCAGGGTCTTGCGTGCCTGCTCCACCAGCGGGCCGGGGATGGGCGCGCCGGCGCAAAGGAAGGTCTTCAGCGTGGGCACCGGTTGCGCCATTTCGGCCACCGCCTTCGTCAGATCGGTGAGGAAGGGCGTGGAGGCCATGGTGAAGCTGACGCGCTCGTTGCGGATCAGCGCCACCGCCTTCTTCGCGTCCCACACGTCTTGCAGCACGACGCTGGCGCGCAGCATGATGGGCATCATCAAGCCGTACATGAAGCCGGTTTGGTGCGCCATCGGGCTGGCCATCAGCAGCACGTCTTCGGCGCTCAAACGCAACCGCCGGGCGTAGGGAATGATGTTGGCCATCACCGTGTTGGCCGAGTGCATCACGCCTTTCGGCTCACCGGTGGTGCCCGAGGTGTAGATCAGTTGCGTGATGTCGTCGGGGCCGGGCCGGTGGCGTGTGAGGATCTGCTGCGCGTCACTCTGCAACTCCCAGGCGGGCTGCGTCAGCAGCGCGTCAAAGTCGTCAGTGCCACCACCGCCCACCACCACGATGTGTTGCAGCGCCGGCAATTGCGCCTGCAAGCCACGCGCCAGGGCTTCATGGTCGAAGCCGCGAAAGACCTTGGGCACGATCAGCACCTTGGCCTCGCCGTGCTTCAACATGAACGACAGCTCGCGCTCGCGGAAGATGTGCATCAGCGGGTTGACCACTGCGCCGATGCGCGAGCAGGCCAGGTACACCAGCGGGAACTGCCACCAGTTGGGCAACTGCATGGCCACCACATCGTTGCGGCCAACGCCCAGGCGCGACAAGCCAACGGCGATGCGATCAGTGAGCGCGGCGAGTTCAACATAGCTGAAGCGGCGCACCTCGCCCGACTCCACCCGCACCGCCGTCAGGGCCGTTTTGTTCGGGTGCTCGCGCACGCAGGCATCGAGTTCATCGTTGATGGTGCGGTCGTGCCACCAGCCTTTGGCGATGGCGTCGGCGCGGCGGGGTGCGAGCAGCACGGCGTCAAATTCCATGTCTTGTCTCCTTGCCGTATGGCCGAGATAGGCCGTCCTAGGCCGGCACGGCCGCGCGGCCCGCGCGGGTGCGGGCGATGATGGTTTTCATGATCTGCGCCGTGCCATCTCCAATCTGGAAGCCCAGCACGTCGCGCAGCCGTTGCTCCATCGGCCCGCGGTCGTAGCCGCCGTGGCCGAACGTCAGCAGGCACTGGTGAATGCAGTCATACGCCAGCTTGGGCGCCCACCATTTGCACATTGCCGCCTCCATGCTGTGCGGCTGATGCTTGTCTTTCAACCACAGCGCTTGCAGGCACAAAAGGCGTGCGGCATTCACTTGGGTGTCGAAGTCCGCGAGAGGGTGCGACACGCCCTGGAACGCCGCCAGTGGCTTGCCGAAGGCTTCGCGCTGCGCCACGTATTCCCAGGTTTCCTCGAGCGCCACACGCGCCACCGCCAGCACCTGCAGGCCGATCAGCGCGCGCGAAAAATCAAAGCCTTGCATCACCTGCACGAAGCCCTTGTTTTCGTCGCCCAGGCGGTGGTCTGCCGGCACGCGCACGTTCTCGAAAAAGATTGAGCCGCGCCCAATGGCGCGTTGGCCGTGGCAGTCGAAGCGGTTGGTCGTCACGCCGGGCAGGTTCATCGGCACCAGCAGCGCGGTCACGCCATGGGCTTGCGACGCCACGGTGCCGGTGCGGCCGAAGACCACGGTGGCGTCGGCTTGGTCGGCAGCCGAGATCGAGGTCTTCTCGCCGTTGATGACGTAGTGCTCACCCAGGCGTTCGATGCGCAAACGCAGGTTGCCGGCGTCCGAGCCGCCACGCGGTTCGGTCAGCGCGATGGCCAGCAGCGCTTCGCCGCGCGTCAGCCTTTCCAGCCAGGGCTTCACGACCTCGGGTTGGCCGTGATGCGCGAGGATCTGGCCGTTCAGGGATGCCAGCAAGTTAACGTACGAGATGCTCAGGTCGGCGCGCGCCACTTCCTCGTGGATCACGCCGGCCGCCAGGCAGCCCATGCCTTGCCCGCCGACGGGCTGCGGCAACTCGGGTGCGATGAAACCCATTGCGCCCATTTCGCGCATCAGTTGGCGATCGAGGACGCGCGTGCGGTCGCGCTCCTGAAAGCCGGGCGCAATGCGCTCGCTGGCAAAGCGCCGCACGTGGCCGGCCAGGGCGACAAGCTCGTCGTCAAGATAAGGGTTCATCGGCGCGTGCTCACTTCGCAGGCTCACTTCGCATGGTCATTTCGCGTACTTGCGGAACTCGGGCTTGCGCTTTTCCTTCAGCGCATTCACGCCTTCGCGCGACTCTTCGGTGTCGTAGTACATCTTCAACGTCAGCAGCCCCATGCCGGCAATGCCACCTTGGTGCGCGGTGTCCATGTTGAAGCTGCGCTTGGCAATGGCCAGCGCGGTGGGGCTGCGCTCGCAGATCTCCTCGGCCCATTGCTGCACGGTGGCGTCGAGTTGCTCGTGCGGCACGCACACGTTGGCCAGGCCCATGGCCACGGCTTCGGCGCCCGAATAGCGGCGGCACAGGTACCACATTTCGCGCGCCTTCTTCTCGCCCACCACGCGCGCCAAGAAGGCGGTGCCGTAGCCGGGGTCGACCGAGCCCATCTTCGGGCCGACCTGGCCGAACTGCGCTTTCTCGGAGCAGATGGTCAGGTCGCAAATCGTGCACAGCACGTTACCGCCGCCGATGGCAAAACCTTGCACCCGCGCGATCACCGGCTTGGGCACATCGCGGATCGCGGTGTGCAGCTCTTCCATCGGCAAGCCGATGGTGCCGCGGCCGTCGTAGTTGCCGTCGTGCGCTGATTGGTCGCCGCCGGTGCAAAACGCGCGGTCGCCGGCGCCAGCCAGCACGATGGCGCCCACGCTTTTGTCGTAGCCGGCCTTGTGCAAGGCCTTGATCAGCTCGTCGCACGTGGTGCCGCGAAACGCGTTCATTTTTTCGGGCCGGTTGATGGTGATCCAGGCCACGCCGTTGCGCACTTCGTACAAGATGTCTTCAAAGTTCATGGGTTGCTCCTTAGCCATTCATGGTGAGACCGCCGGACACGCTCAGCACCTGGCCGGTCACGTACGCGGCGTCAGCGCTGGCAAAGAACAGCACCGCGCCGGGCAGGTCATCGGGCTGGCCGATGCGCCCCAGCGGAATGGCGCGTGTGAACGCTTCCATCAACTTTTCGGGGTTGCCCGCGCCCAGTTTGTAGTCTTCGAACAGCGCGGTGGCGGTAGGCCCCGGGCAGACCACGTTGACGGTGATGCCGTGGCGCGCGTGCTCACGAGCGATGGTCTTGGAAAACGCCACCAGCCCGCCCTTGCAGGCCGCGTACACGGCTTCGCCGGAAGAGCCCACGCGCGCGGCATCGGACGAAATATTGACGATGCGCCCCTTCTTGCGCGCCGCCATGCCGGGCAAAACCGCGTGGTGCATGTGCAGCGCGCCGGTGAGGTTGATGGCGATGAGCTTGTCCCACTGCGCGGGCTCGGTCTTGGTAAACGGCTTGAACACGTCCCAGCCGGCGTTGTTAACCAACACGTCAATCGGCCCGAGCTGCGCTTCGCAGGCCTGCACCGCGGCGTTGACGCTGTCGCGGTGCGTGATGTCGCAACTGAAGGCCTGTGCCTGGCCGCCTTCGGCGCGGATGGCTGCGGCCACGTTTTCTGCCGCATCAAGGTTCAAGTCGAACACCGCCACGCGCGCGCCTTCAGTGCCGAAGCGCTTGCAGGTGGCGCCGCCAATGCCGCCGCCGCCGCCAGTGATGACCACGGTTTGGTTGTCGAATCGCTTCATGAGGAGCCCTGTCCTTTTACAGTCCGTTTGTCTCGTCGTCTTTCGGATTTCAAGACAGCATATGTCAATGTATTGACGTATATTAGATGTAGGCTCACTGCGATGCAAGCGCTGTTTTTGACCAGTCTCCTAGAGAAAACCCTATGACACCCGCCTCAAAGACAAAACTCGATATGGCCAATCGCTTGTTCTTTCGGCTCTATCAATGCGCAAATATGTTGCATAAAACAGGCAGCCGCGCGGTGGAAGCCGAGGGTCTGACGACGCAGCAATGGGCGGTGCTGGGCGCCCTGTCGCGCGACAAGGCGCAAGGCGGCATGAGCATCGGCGACCTGGCGCGCTACCTGATGGTGAGCCGGCAAAACCTGTCGGGGTTGATCGGCCGCATGGAACGCGACGGCCATGTGGTGGTGGCACCCGATGGCCGCGACCGCCGCTCGCGCGTGGTCACCATGTCCGAGTCAGGTCGCCACGTCTGGCACGACCTGGCGCTGCCGAAAATCTACGCCTACTACGAGCAGATCCTGGCCGACTTCTCGGTCAACGACGTCACGCACACGCTCCACTACCTGCTGAAGATTTTGGAGAACATGCAGCGGGTGGATGGCGAACGCGGCGCTGTGCAAGACAGTGCTGCGGGCGACGCCGCGCCGTAGGCACTGGCCTATGCAGCCAGGTTCCGATCCAGCAGGAACTGGCCGAAGAAGGCAGCCAACTCATCGTGCGCGCTCAGCGGCATAACGTTTGAAATGTACTGATCCGGCCGCACCACGATCAGCGCGCCCTGCGCGCGGTCAATGCCGCGCAGCTCGAAGATGTCCGGGCCGTTTTTGTGGTCAGCGCAGTAGGCCTTCTCGTAGTCGATCAAGCCAAACCGCCCCTTGCGTGGCAGCAGCAGTGAAGGCAGCGCGCGGACATCCATTTCGCGGTGCGCCTGCTGGAACACCGCACGCAGGTCGATCACGCTGTCCACGTCGGCCGGGGCTGGCGTGTGGCGGCGAATCGGTGAGTGCGGCGAATCCGCCAGGAACGCCGCCAACGCGCGCAGCCGCTCGCCGCTCGCATCGGCAAAAGCATAGAGCCGCCAGGCACCATCGGCGCGCGCCGCGTGGCCAAGCTGCATGGGCTTGGCGTCGGCCAGGCGCACCACGGGCGCTGAATGGAAACGCATGCCGATGGGGTAGCCCGTGGCCAAGGCCTGGTGCGTGGCATGCGCCGTGAGCACGGTGGTGGGCGCGTAGCGCGTGGCCACGCCCGCCGTGTAGCGGCCCGACTTCACGAAGTACGCCTGCAGCTCGGCCGGGTCAACCCCGCCAAGCTGTGGGCGGCTCGCATCTTTGGGCGGCGAGGCCATGATCTTCGACCACTCTTTGTCGAAGGCGATCAGCTCTTGCGCGATGGCCTGGCGCTCGGCGGAGTAGGTGCTCAGCAGCTGCGGTGCAGCGCGCCCATCGAGCACCGAGGCGAGCTTCCAGCCCAGGTTGAACGAGTCCTGCATCGACACGTTCATGCCCTGGCCGGCCTTGGCACTGTGCGTGTGGCAGGCGTCACCGGCGATGAAAACGCGCGGCAGGCGGGTGCCGAGTTGTTCGGCGGGCACATCGTCGAAGCGGTCGGTGACGCGCTGGCCCACCTGGTACACCGCGAACCAGACCACGCTCTTCACGTCGAGCGTGTACGGGCGCAGCACGCGCTGCGCGGTGGCGATGACGCTTTCCTGGGTGTGCCGGTCGCGGAAGGCATCGCGCTTGTTCGGGTCGATCTCACCCAGGTCCACGTACAGCCGTACCATGTGGCCGCCTTCGCGCGGGATGAGCAGGATGTTGCCTTCGTCGCCAGACTGGATCGCAGCCTTCAGGCGGATGTCGGGGAAATCGGTCGTGGCCAGCATGTCCACCACGCCCCAGGCGTGGTTGGCGAAGTCGCCATTTGGCACCGCGCCGATCGCATCGCGCACGCCGCTGCGCGCGCCGTCGCAGCCGACCACGTATTTGGCACGGATGGTCTTGAGCGCGCCACTGGCCACTTCGCGCAGCGTCACCCGCACCGGGTGGTCGCTGCTCGACTCAACCGTTAGCGTGACGAACTCCAGGCCGTAATCGGCCTCCAGGCGCGTGGGCGACGTGCGCATGAAATCGAGCATGTATTGCTGCAAGCGCGCTTGGTTGACGATGACATGCGGCATTTCAGACAAACCGTCTTCGGTGTCTTGTATGCGCCCGGTGCGCACGATGCGCGCGCGATCTTGTGGTGACGGGCGCCAGAACACAGTTTCGTTGAGCCAGTAGGCCTCGCGGATGAGCTTCTGGCCCAAACCGAAAGACTCGAACATTTCCACCGTTCGGCAAGCCACGCCATCGGCCTGGCCTACCTGCAGCGGGCCGTCGCGGCGCTCGATGAGCCGCGTGCTGATGCCGGGGAACGTCGAGAGCTGGGCCGCCAGCAGCGTGCCCGCGGGGCCGCTGCCGATAACCAGAACATCGACCGTTTCAGGCAGGCTCGCTGATCGCTTGTCAACGCCAGGCGCGGCCGCCTGGATGTCGGGGTCGCCCGGCGTGTAGCCGTTCAGGTAGAACTGCATCCTGTCTCCTCGGGTTTGGCGCGGCCGACTGGCCTCAGGCCGGAGTCTGCTCGTCCAGCCGCAGCAGGCGCATCGCGTTGCGCTTCAGTATCAGGGGTTTCACCGCGTCTTTGAACCCCGCTGCCTCGAAGTCGGCGAGCCAGCGGTCTGGCGTGATCAGCGGAAAGTCACTGCCAAAGAGGATGCGATCCTTCAGCAGCGTGTTCGCATACTGCACCAGTTGCGGCGGGAAGTACTTCGGGCTCCAGCCCGACAGGTCGATCCAGATGTTGGGCTTGTGCATCGCCAGCGAGATCGCTTCGTCCTGCCACGGCCAGCTCGGTGCGCGATAACGATCTGCATGTCGGGGAAGGCGATCGCCACGTCTTCGAGCAGCATCGGGTTGGAGTTCTGCAGCCGCAAGCCGCCGCCGCAGCGCATGCCCGATCCGATGCCCGAGTGGCCGCTGTGGAAGATCGCCGGCAATTGGTGCTCGTTGATCACTTCGTAGATCGGCCAGGCCATCTTGTCGGCCGGCTCGAAACCCTGCACCGTGGGGTGGAACTTGAAGCCCTTCACGCCGTGGCTCTCGACCAGGCGGCGCGCCTCGCGGCCGCCCATCTTGCCTTTGTGCGGGTCGATGCTGCCGAAGGCGATCATGATGTCGGGGTTGGCCGCCGCCGCGTCGGCGATCTCTTCGTTGGTGATGCGCGCGCGGCCCATCTGCGATTCGGCATCGACGGTGAAGTTGACGAAGCCGATTCGCTTCTCGCGATAGAAATCGATCGTCTCCTGCATCGTCGGCCGGCGGTTGGAGCGGAAGTACTTGTCCGCCGCGCGGTCGTATTCCTCGCCGTAGTTGTCGAAGGGGTTGCGGCACGACACCTCAAGGTGGGTGTGGGTGTCGATGGCGATCAGGCTGATGGTGTCCACTTTCGGCTCTCCTTGATGCGTTACGAGGCACTCTGCGAATCGCCGTCGATCGGCAGGATCTGCCCCGAGATCGAACGGGCCGCGTCGGACGCAAGAAACACCGCCAAGTCGCCGATGTCTTCGGGCGCGACGAAGCGCTTGACGGACTGGTTGGCCAGCGCCGCAGCGCGCTCCTCAGAAACACTGCGGCCGCTGGCCGCGGCACGGCCTTCGAACACGCGCTCGATGCGCGGGCCCGCCACAGCGCCGGGCAGGATCGCGTTGCCGCGGATGCCGAACTCGCCAAGCTCGCGCGCGAGCGTCTTCGTGAAGCCGATCAGGCCCCACTTGCTCGTCGAGTAGGGGCTGCGGTTCGGGTAACCGAAGCGGCCGGCCAGTGACGACATCACCAGGATCGTGCCGCCCCCCGATTCCAAGCTGGCGCGCTTCAGGTGCGGGATCGCGTGGCGCGTGACGTTGAAGGTGCCGGTGAGGTTGATGCGCAGCACCGCTTCCCAGGCATCCGGGTCCATCTGCTCGACGCTGGCCGTCGGCCCCGAGATGCCGGCGTTGTTGACCAGCACGTCGAGGCCGCCGAGTGCTGCGGCGGCTTCGGCAACCATGGACTCCACGGCGCCGCGCTCGCCGATGTCGCACGCCGACGTGCTCACGCCGGGAAGCTGCGCGCGCAGCTCGACCAGCGCGGCGGCGTCCAGGTCGCAGACGTGGACACCCGCGCCCGCTGCGGCAAACGCCTGCACGATGGCGCGGCCGATGCCGGCGGCACCGGCGGTGACGAGAACGCGCTTGCCGTTGCGGTTGCCGTTGCTCACTTCATGCCTCCCGGTTCAGTTGCGTCGCCAGCCGGACGAAGAATTCGAGGCTGGCCGGGTTGGCCATCGCATCGACGCTCGCCACCTTCTCGCGCGCCATGCCCAGCAGCAGCTTGCGCACCGGCACCTCCATCTTCTTGCCGGTGAGAGTGCGCGGAATTTCGGCGACCTCGTAGACCTCGTTGCGCACATGCCGCGCCGAGGCCTTGCTGCGGATCTCGCCCGCGATGCGGCCTTTCAATGCAGCGTCGAACACGCAGCCGGGCTTGATCACCACGAACAGCGCCATGAACGAGGGCCGGCCGAGGAATTCCAGATCGACGACCAGGCTGTCGCGAACCTCGGGCAGCTCCTCGACCACGCGGTAAATCTCGGCCGTGCCCATGCGGATGCCGAAGCGGTTGATCGTGCTGTCGGAGCGGCCGTAGATCACCGCGCTGCCGCGCGGCGTGAAGCGGATCCAGTCGCCGTGGCGCCAGACACCGGGGTAGGTCTCGAAGTAACTTTCGCGGTAGCGTTTCCCGACGCCGCCGGGCCGCCCCAAGGCGGAGCGCCCCCTCGGGGGCCGGCGCCATCGGCGCCCTGGGGGTCAACATCCGCGCCGGGCCGCCCCAAGGCGGAGCGCCCCAAGGGCCACGAGGTGGCCCTTTGAGGGCCATGGGGGCCGGCGCCATCGGCGCCCTGGGGGTCAACATCCTCGTCGCCCCAGAAGTACAAGGGCATCGACGGCATCGGCTTCACGATCACGAGTTCTCCGACTTCATCGATCACCGGCTCGCCGGTGTCGTTGAACGCGTACGCCGCGACACCGAGTTCGGTGCACTGGATTTCCCCGGCAGTCACCGGCAGCGTCGACGCACAGGCAACGAAGCCCGAAGCGATGTCGGTACCACCGCTGATCGAGGCCAGCCACAGATCGGGCTTCACGGCGGCGTAGACCCAGCGGTACGCGTCGATGGGTAGCGGCGAGCCGGTCGAAAAGATGGCACGGAGCTGGAGCAGAGGCGCGAAGTCGCGCGGCCGCACGCCGTCTTTCATCGCGTTGATCAGGAACGCCGCGCCGCAGCCGGACGAGGTGACGCGGTGCTGGTCCATGAAGCGCCACAGCGCTTCCTGATCCGGCCATGCCGGGTTGCCGTCGTAGAGCACGATGGACGCGCCGGTGAGCAGCGCGCCGAGCTGCAGGTTCCAAACGATCCAGCCGGTGCCGCCGAGGAAGAGCATGCGGTCGCCGGGCCGCAGGTCCTGCTGCAAGGCCAGCGTCTTCAAGTGCGTGAGCACGATGCCGCCGTGGCCATGCACCATGGCCTTGGGCATGCCGGTGGTGCCCGAGGAATAGACGATCCACAGCGGGTGGCTGAACGGCAGGCGTGTGAAGGTCAGCTCTGCCGGGGCGTCAATCGCTGCGGCCCAGGCGGTGCAATCGCGCCAGGCCAACTGACTTCCAGCAGCGAGCGGCCCGCCGACGTGCACCACCGCCGTCACGCTCGGCAGTTCCCGCAGCAGTTCATCAAGCACCGCGGCGCGGTCTTGCGTCTTGCCGTTGTAGCGCGTGCCGTCGGTAGCAAACAGCAGCTTGGGCTCGATCTGGCGCAACCGGTCGAGCACGACGCTGGCACCCATGTCGGGCGCACAGCTCGACCAGATGGCGCCGATGCTGGCGCAAGCGAGAAACGCGACCATCGTTTCGACGCGATTCGGCAGGTACGACGCCACGCGATCACCGGCGCCTATGCCCTACTGCCGCATGCGCGCAGCGAGTGCAGCGGTGTCGCGTTGCAACTCGGCCCACGAAATCTCGCGCACCGGCGAATCTTCGCTGCGGGCGATGAGCGCGGGCGCGCCGGCGTTGGCATGTCGAAACACATGCTCGGCGTAGTTCAGCCGCGCGTTCGGATACCACTCGGCGCCGGGCATCGTCTGCGAGGCGAGCACCGGCTGGCGCGAGCCGTCGGCCTGCACATCGAAGAAGTCCCAGATCGTTTGCCAGAACGTCTCGATGTCGTTCACCGACCATTGCCACAGCGTGGCGTAGTCATCGAAGCGCAGGCCGCGCTCTTGTGCGAGCCAGCGCTGGAAAGCCGCCAGCCGCGTCGAGTCGGCCTGCGCCGGCGCCGGTTGCCAAAGCACGGCGCCTTTACCGCTGGCCAGTGGGATGTCCATTTGTCGTGCTCCTTGGGCAAACCAACGAGCCCCTCGACCATCGGCTTGGCTTGCAGCGCCTTCTGGATCGCCGCGTTGAGCTTGGCCACCACGTCGGCCGGCGTCTTGGCCGGCGCGAAGACCGCGAAATACTCTTCGGCCGCCACGTCCTTGAAGCCGCTCTCCGCCAGCGTCGGCACGCCCGGCAGGAAGCGCGAGCGCTTGGCGCCGCTCACCGCCAGGATGCGCAACTTGCCCGCCTGGTGATGCGGCAGCACCTCGGGCAGCACGTTCACTCCGGCCTGGATCTGGCCGCCGAGCAAGTCACTCACCGGCGGCGCGCCGCCCTTGAACGGGATGTGGTTGAGCTGCACGCCGGCAGCACGGCCGAGCATCGTGCCGACGAACTGCGGCGTGGCACCGGCGGCGGGCGAGCCGTAGTTGGCTTCCTTGGGGTTGGCCTTGGCCCAGGCCACGTAGTCGGCCACCGTCTTCACGCTCGCCGGCACGGCCGAGCTGACGCTGAAGGCGAAGGTCACCGAGGCCACCGTGCTCACCGGGGTGAAGTCGGCGATCGAGTCGTAGCCGAGCTTCTTGTAGACATGCGGGTAGATGGTCAGTATCGACGCCGGTGTGAGCAGAAACTGGCTGCCGTCGGCGTCGCCGGCCTTCACCGCCTGCGCGCCGATGCGCCCGCCCGCGCCGGCCTTGTTGTCGACGATGACCGTGGGCGCGTAGGGGTAAGCACTCGGAGCACTCGGAAGAATGAAGGCATGACCCGGGCATTGCACAAGCCTTCGGCGGCCATCGGCGTCGACGAGTTGCTGGCGCACTCGCCGTGGTTCGAACAGATCGGCGAGTCCGCCCGGCACCAGGTGCGCGGCGACATCGTCGAACGCGACATCGCCTGCGGCGAATCGCTCGGCTACCAGGGCGAATCGCAGCAGCACTGGTACGGCGTTCTCGAAGGCCTGCTGAAGTGGTCGATCAACGCGCAAGACGGCCGCACGGTCACGCTCGGCGGCCAGTCAGTGGGCAGCTGGTTCGGCGAGGGCACGCGGCTGCGCGCGCAGCCGCGACGCGCCGACCTGGTGGCACTGCGCCACAGCCGCGTGGCGATGCTGCCGTTCGCGACCTTCGACTGGCTGCGCCGCACTCAAGGGCCGTTCAATGAATTCTTGCTGCGCCAGGTCAACGAGCGCTTGCACTGGTTCATGGGCAACTACGCCGCTCATCACCTGCTCGATACCGACAAGCTCGTCGCGCGCGCCCTCGTCGGCCTTGTGCACCCCTTGCTGAACCCGCGCGGCGAGCGCTACCTGACTCTTTCGCAGGAAGAGCTGGCGAACCTCGCCACGGTGTCGCGGCAGCGCTGCAACCGCAGCCTGATGGCGATGAAACACGAGGGGCTGGTGCAACTGGCGTACGGCGTCATCGTCGTCAACGACCTCGACGCGTTGCAGCGCAGCGCCGAGTGATCGCGGTGCCGACCGCGGCTCACCGCCCAATGCCAACGAAGGCGAAGTCCACCTCTGGCGCCAGGCCGCTGACGATGCGCGCAATGCTCTTGCCCGAGCCGCATGAATGCGTCCAACCCAGCGTGCCGTGGCCCGTGTTGAGGAACAGGTTGGGCAGCTTGCTGCGCCCGATGATGGGCACATTGCTTGGCGTGGCCGGGCGCAGGCCGGTCCAGAACTGCGCCTGTTCGCTGTCGCCGGCGCCAGGGAAGAGCGCCTCGACGCGCTTGACGATGGCTTCGCAGCGCACGCGGTTCAGGTCGCGGTCATAACCATTCAGTTCAGCCGTACCGGCGATGCGCAAACGGTTACCCAGGCGTGAGAACACCAGCTTGAATTCATCGTCGGTGAGCGACACCTGGTGCGCCATGGCCGCATCCTTCACCGGCATCGTCACCGAGTAGCCCTTGGCCGGGTAAATCGGCAATGAAATGCCCAGCGGCTGGGCATAGATCGGGCTCAGGCTGCCCATCGCCAGCACGTAGGCGTCAGCACGCAGGTGCTGGAAGCGGCCTTCACTGTCGGTGGCTTCAACGTGATCAATCTTGCCGCCGGCTTCGCGCAAGGCCGTCACGGTGTGGCTCAGCAGAAACTGCACGCCGTCAAGCTGGCAGCGCTTGACGAGTTCGCGTGCGAAGCTGTTCGCGTCGCCCGATTCGTCTTCGGCCGTGTAGGTGGCGCCGGCCAATTGCGGCCGAATGTGGCGCAGCGCGGGCTCGAGCTTCACGGCTTCGTCGGCCGAAATCACCCGCCGGTCGCAACCCAGCGCACGCATCTGCGCGGCGGGCCCTTCAGCGCCGTCGAATTCCTTCTGGCTCGTATAGAAGTGCAGGATGCCCTGCGTGCGCTCGTCGTAGGCGATGCCAATGCTGCGCCGCAGCTGCTGCAGCGTGTCGCGGCTGTAGGTGCCCAGGCGCACGATCTGTTCGATGTTGTGGCGCGTGCGCGCGGGCGTGCATTCACGCAAGAACTGCAAGCCCCACAGCCATTGCCGCATGTCAGCGCGTATGCGAAACAGCAGCGGCGCGTCTTCCTTGCCCAGCCACTTCAGCACCTTCAGCGGCGCACTCGGGTTGGCCCACGGCTCGGCATGGCTGACCGAGATTTGGCCGCCGTTGGCGAAGCTGGTTTCCGCCGCGGGCGAGGCCTGGCGGTCGACGACGCTCACCTCGTGACCCTGCTGGCGCAAGAAGTAGGCTGAGGTGACACCGAGCAGGCCGGCGCCGAGAACGGTGACTTTCATACGGGTGGCTCCGCGAGGTGCGCAGACGAGTGGCCGCGGCCCTTCAGACGCCGCTGTACCCGCTCACTGCGGCTGCAAGTTGATCTGCTTGGCAATGGCGCGATAGCGCGCGGTCTCGGCGTCAAAAAACTTCGCCGATTCGGCCAAAGTCATGGGCGCCGCAGCCAGCTGTGTCTGCGCCGCCAGTTGCGACAGCACCGTCGGGTCTCGCAGCGTCTTGCCGATGGCGGCGTGCAAGCGATTCACGATGTCTTCGGGCGTGTTCTTCGGCACCATGAAGCCGGTCCAAATCTTGTACGAAAAGTTCTTCAGTGCCTGGCCTTCGCTGGCGGCCGGCACGTTCTTCAGCAGCTCCGAGCGCTGCGCGCCAAGTTGGCCGATCACCTTCATGCGCCCTTGCTCGGCCAGCGCGCCCATCGCGGCGCTGTACACCAGCACGGCAAAGTCAACCTGGCCGCCGCCAATGTCTTGCAGCAGCGGCGCGTTGCCCTTGTACGGCACATGCGCGAGCTTGATGCCGGTTGTGGTCTGCACGTTTTCAAGAATCAGGTGGTAGAGCGAGCCGATGCCCACGCTGCCATAGGTTAAAGGCCTGTCGGCTGACTTGCGCGCCAGGGCGATCAGCTCATCGACGCTGTTAACGCCCAAGTCCTTGCGCGTCACGAACACCATCACCGCATCGGCCACCGGGTGCACCAGGCGGAAGTCTTCGGTCTTCAGCTTCACCGCAGCGTTGGCCAGTGGCGCCAAGATCACTTCGTTGGGCGAGCCTTGGAAGATGAAGTAGCCGTCGGCCGGCGCGGCCAGCACCTTTTGCGCCGCCAGCGCGCCGCTCACCCCGCCCAGGTTTTCCACCAGCACCTGTTGGCCCAGCTCCTTGCCGAGCTGGGTGTTGAAGATGCGGGCGATGGCGTCTGAAGGGCCACCGGCCGGGTACGGCACCATCAAATTCACGGGCTTGGTGGGGTAGCTCTGCGCGAGCGCAGCGCCGGCGCTGAACAGCAGGCCAGCGATAAAAGTCACAGAGCGTTGGAACCGGGTCATGGCAACTCCTGGAGATGTGGAGGCGGTGGTGAAGGCGCCGTTGGCCAAAAAGCGTGGCGAATGTAGGGGTCAGTGCATGCAAAGTCCAATGCATATTTTTCTGAATTAGCATGAGTTTCACGTTCAGCTTTCTGGAGCCCGGCCATGACGCTCGTTCAATTGCGGCATCTGCTGTCATTGGCGCAAACCGGCTCGTTCAGCCAATCAGCCGGCGCCGTCTTCCTGACCCAGCCGGCGTTGAGCCGCAGCATCCGCGCGCTTGAACTTGAACTCGGCCAACCGCTGTTTGACCGCATTGGCCGGCGCAGCGAACTCACACCCTATGGCCGCGAGGTGGTCGCACGCGCACACCAGCTCGTCGGCGCCGCCGACGACTTGCGCGGCAGTGCGGTGCACATGGCCAAGGGCCATGCCGGCACGCTGCGCCTCGGCCTGGGCTCCGGGCCCGGCGCCATGCTGATGACGCCGCTGTTGATGCACATGGCCACGCACCACCCGCAAATGCGCCTGGAAATCTCGCGCGGCCGCACCGACAGGCTCGAACGCAGCCTGCGCGAGCGCACGCTGGATGCGCTGGTGGTGGATGCGCGTTCACTCGCGCCGGCGCCCGACCTGCGCACAACTGACAGTTACGAGATGCGTGGCGCCTTCCTGTGCCGGCGCGGCCACCCGCTGGCGCGCAAGCGTGGCGGCGTCAGCTTCGAGCAACTGCGCGCCTACCCGATCGCATCAACACCGCTGAGCGACGAGGTTGCACGCGTGCTGGTTGAACGCTACGGGCCCGATGCGCACCCGGTGCGCAGCGTCACCCTGCAGTGCGAAGAATTGCCCAGCCTGGTTGAGCTGACGCGCCACACCGACGCCGTGCTGTTCGCCATTCGCGCCGCCGGGCCCGACCTGGTGGAACTGGCCATAAAGCCGGCCTTGAATGCGACCGCGCGCTTCGCCATCGTCACCCTGGCTGGCCGCAGCGAGGCACCGGCCCTGCCGCTCGTGCGCCAGCTGATGCAGGCGTTGCTGCGCGACGGCAGTGGGTGACTCAAAGCAACCACACCAGGTCGCTGTAGGGCAGCAAGGCAGCATCGGCCGTGAGCAAGCGCAAGGGCTCGGCCAGAGCCTGCGCAATCAACAACCTGTCGAAGGGGTCGGCGTGGTGCAACGCAAGCTGCGCGACACCCGCGGCATGCGAAGCTGTGACGGGCAGTTGCGAAAAGCCACTGGCCTCGATGGCCGCAGCCAGCGCCAATGGGTCCGCATCTATCTTGCCAAGCTGCGCCTTGATCGCAAGCTCCCAGATGGAAACGGCCGACACAAAAACGATGTCGGCCGCTTCGATGATCTGGCGCCCGGCCGGCTTGAGTTGGGGCGACCCGGCAAGCGCCCACAAAAAGACATGCGTGTCCAGCAACAGACGCATCAGCGCGCCCCAAAGCCCGCCAGCACATCAGGCGGCAGCGGCGCATCAAAGTCTGCTGCCACCTTGAACTTGCCCTTGAGCAGGCCAAACTTGATGCCCCGTTTGGGCTCAACGAGCCGCGTGATGCGCACCAGTGGCTTGCCGTGTCGGCTCACCACCACGTCTTCGCCCGCCGCCGCCTGATCGACCAATTGCGACAGACGGGTCTTTGCATCGTAGATGTTGACCGACTCCATGGTGGGCTCCTGAAGGCACTAAGAACTTGTCCGTAAATAGGAGGACCCTGCGTTGAGACCAAAGGGCGATGGATGCTACGACGCAGACGCGCCCTTTGGCCTCAACCCGAAGGGCCGGGGCCCCATTGGGCACAGGCGGGTGTCGCGAGTCGCTTGCGGTGAACCACACCGCGGCGCGCCTCG
>JANOXU010000068.1:0-25018 GCA_031418595.1 Burkholderiales bacterium | reverse complement strand
GCAACTGGAAGAGCGCGTGGCGCGCATCGGCTGCTGCGTGGGCATTGCGCTGGCGCCGCAACATGGCAGCACGCCCGAGGCCTTGATCATCGCCGCCGACCATGCCGTGTACGCCGCCAAGGCCGAGGGCAGTGGCAAGGTGCGCCTGTTCGATGCCAAGTTGGCCGAAGCCGCGGAGCGCCAGCACGAGATCGCCCAGGCCCTGCCCGAAGCCGTGGAGCTGGGCCAGCTAACGGTGGCCTACCAGCCCATCGTCAGCGCTGAAGACGGCGAAGCCACGCATGTGGAAGCACTCAGCCGCTGGCGCCACCCGCAATGGGGCGCGGTGTCGCCGGCCGAGTTCATTCCGGTGGCCGAAGCCAGTGGTTTGATCCACGCCATCGGCCGCTGGGTGCTGCGCCAGGCCTGCACCGACGCCGCCCGCTGGCCCGGCGCGAACCCGCCCAAGGTGAGCGTTAACGTATCCGCCATGCAGGTGACCGGCGGGCGGCTGCTGGCCCAGGTGCGCGAAGCCTTGGCCGCGTCGCACCTGCCGGCCAGCCGGCTGGTGATCGAACTCACCGAAAGCCTGCCCATGGCCGGGCGCGACGGCGTGGACGCCACGCTGAAAGAACTGCGCAACCTGGGCGTGACGCTGGCCATCGACGACTTCGGCACCGGCTATTCGTCGATGGTGTCGCTGAAGAACCAGCCGCTGAGCCTGATCAAGGTCGACCGCTCGTTCGTGCAGGACGTGCCCGGCGAAGGCGAGCTGCTGATCAAGGCCACGGTGGATGTGGCGCGCTGCTTCGGCTTGAAAGTGGTGGCCGAGGGGGTTGAAACCCGGGCCCAACAACTGCGCCTGCGCGCCTTGGGCGTGGACTACATGCAGGGCTACCTGTTCGGCCGGCCGATGCCGAACAACGAGTTCGTGGCCTGGCTGGCGCTGCGCGACACCAGCGCACCCACCGTGGCGCTGCGCGACACCAACAACGTCACCCTGGCGCTGCGCGCCTGAACGCACGCCGCCAAGATTTACACCGCACTGCGCCGCCCGGTGCAGGCCCAGTCCACCCACCAGCCCAACGGCAGGGCGTTGACGATTTCGCCGGGCTGCTCGAATTCCGTCACCCGCAGGCCGGTTTGCAGCTCGTGGCTGGAGTCGAACCAACCGCAGCACGGCAGCGGGTTGTCGTCATCGTGCAAAGCCGGCAGCACCTCGTTGGCGGGCTGAGCCTGGTACTCGGTGCGAGCGGCGCGGGTGAACAGTTTCATGGCGGTGGTCCTTGAGTCGGGTGATCAACAGCGTGCCGGCATGGTGCTGCGCCGCGCTCGCCGCGGCCATCACCCGCGCGGCGGTAACGCGGGGGGAACCCACCTTCGGGGGATGCAGCGGTGTGGTGCGGCCGCCCCAACACCGCACTGCCTTCGTGCCAACATCACCCCCATGTGTGGACGCTATGTGGTCGCCTACGACCCGCAAACCCTGGTCAGCGGCTTCAGCCTGACGCGCATTGCGCCGTTCCCGCCGCGCTTCAACGTGGCGCCGATGTCGGCCGTGCCGGTGGTCTACGAAACCCGCGAGGGCGAGCGCGTGGGCGAACTCATGCGCTGGGGGCTGCTGTCTTCATGGGCCAAGGAGCCGGCGCTGGCGGCCAAGCTGAACAACGCGCGCGCCGAAAGCGTGGCCGATAAGCCGTCGTTCCGCCAGGCCCTCAAGCGCCGGCGCTGCCTGCTGCCGGCCAGCGGGTATTACGAGTGGCAGGCCGTTGCCGGCGCGAAGCAGCCGTGGTACATCACCCCAAACGTTAACGATGGTGAGCTGCCGCTGTTCGCCATGGCCGGCCTGTTCGAAGCCTGGCGCGCGCCGGGCGCCGGCGAGCAAGAGCCCTGGCTGCTCACCACCTGCATCATCACCACGGCGGCGAATGCCGCGCTGGCGCCCATTCACGACCGCATGCCGGTGATGATCGAGCGCGCGCACTGGGCGCGCTGGCTGGCACGCGAGCAGCAAGACGGCGCAGCGCTGCAAGACTTGCTGCACCCCGCGCCCGATGCCAGCGTGCGGGCGCACCCCGTTGCACGCACCGTGAACCGCGGCAGCGCCGAAGGGCCGGAGTTGATCTTGCCCATCGCGTTGCCTGACCCGACTTCATGACACTCACGTAAAGAGGACAAGCATGTTCAAAGCCCTGTTGATCGAAAAAGACGAAGCCGGCTACCGCGCGGGTGTGAAAGACATCGACGACGCCGTGTTGAGCGCGGACGACGTGACCGTGCGCGTGGCCTTCTCCACGCTGAACTACAAAGACGGCCTGGCCCTGACCGGCAAGGCGCCGGTGGTGCGCAAGTTCCCCTTGGTGGCCGGCATCGACTTTGCGGGCAGCGTGGAACACAGCAGCCACGCCGGCTTCAAGCCGGGCGACAAGGTGCTGCTCAACGGCTTTGGTGTGGGCGAAGGCCACAGCGGCGGCCTGGCGCAGCGCGCGCGCGTGAAGGGCGACTGGCTGCTGGCGCTGCCGGCGGGGTTGACCGAACGCCAGGCGATGGTGATCGGCACCGCCGGCTACACGGCCATGCTGTGCGTGATGAAGCTGCAAGGCCACGGTTGCAAGCCGGCCGATGGCGAGGTGTTGGTGACCGGTGCCAACGGCGGCGTGGGCAGCGTGGCCATTGCGTTGCTGGGGCGTGCTGGGTATCGAGTGGTGGCCAGCACCGGGCGCACGGAGCAGGCTGACGCGCTGAAGGCCCTGGGCGCGGCCGAAGTCATGCACCGCGATGAACTCGCCAAACCCGGCAAGGCGCTGGCCAAGGAGCGCTTTGCCGGCGTGGTCGATAGCGTGGGCAGCCACACCCTGGCCAACGCCTGTGCAGCCACCCGTTATGGCGGCGCGGTGGCCGCCTGCGGCTTGGCCCAGGGCATGGACTTGCCGGCCAGCGTGGCGCCGTTCATCTTGCGCGGCGTCACGCTGTATGGCGTTGACAGCGTGATGGCACCCATGGCCGTGCGCCAGCAGGCCTGGGCGCGGCTGGCCAGCGAGTTCGACTTTGCGCGCTTCGCGCCGATGGTGCATGAGATCGGCCTGAGCCAGGCCGTGGCCACGGCGGGCGAGCTGCTGGCTGGGCGGGTGCAGGGGCGCGTGGTGGTGAATGTCAACGCCTGAGCGGCTGGTGTGAACGCCTGATCGGCGCGCTTTGCAGTTCATCGCGGTAAAGCCGCGGCTCGTCGCAAGGCGCTGGCAGGGCCGGGGGTCGATCTCTAGAGTTCAGTTCATCGACACCCCGCAACCCCCCTCAGGAGCGCCGCATGAACACCCTCTTCACCCAAGCCGTTGCCGCCAAGTTCACCGCCTTCGGGCTGGCCGCGATGGTGACGCTGAGCATCCTGGCCAGCTTGAACGGGCTGGCCGGCGCCGAGCATGCCGCCGCGCAACAGATGGCTCAGCAGCAAGCCGCCCAGCCCACCTGAGCCACTTTCCCCAAACTCCTACAGGCGCCAACCCTGGCGCCTTTGCCCGCCCGCCGGCACCTGCGCCGCGGGCGCTTTTTCGCCTAAGCTCGCGGCCCCTACAGGAGCTTCACATGAAGGCCATTTGGAACGGCGTGGTCGTCGCCGAGAGCAACGACACCGTGGTGGTGGAAGGCAACCACTACTTCCCGCCCGCCAGCGTCAAGGCCGAGTACCTGGCCTTCAGCAACCACCGCACGGGCTGCCCCTGGAAGGGCCAGGCGCGCTATCACAGCCTGCTGGTGGGCGGCGAGATGAACCCCGACGCCGTTTGGTACTACCCCGAGCCCACCGAGGCCGCCGCCAACATCAAAGACCGGCTGGCCTTCTGGAAGGGCGTGAAGGTGGAGTGACGCCGCGGCCTGCCCTTCAGGCCAGCCGCCCGGCCTGGAAGTCTTCCACCGCCTGGATCAGCTCTTCGCGCGTGTTCATCACGAACGGCCCATGCTGCGCGATCGGCTCGTTCAGCGGCTGCCCGGCAATCAAGATGGCACGCGCGCCTTCAGGCCCGGCCTGCAGCGCCACGCCATCACTGCCCGGCGTGTTGGCGAAGATGGCCATGCGCTGGCGCGCCACCTCGCGTTCACCCACTCTCAGTGCGCCGCGGTAGACGTACACGAAAGCGTTGTGCGTGGCCGGCAGGGCTTGCTCGAAGCTAACGCCGGGCTGCAGGTGAAGATCGAGGTACAGCGGCTGCGTGTCATCGCGCTGCATGGCGCCGGCCACGCCCGCGGCCTGGCCGGCGATCACGCGCACCATCAGGCCTTCGGCGTGCACTTCGGGAATCTCTTCGCTGGCGATGTCGCGGTACCAAGGCGGCTGCATCTTGCTGCGCCCGGGCAGGTTGAGCCAGAGCTGAAAGCCTTCCATGCGGCCTTCTTCTTGCTCGGGCATTTCGCTGTGGATGACGCCGCGCCCGGCCGTCATCCACTGCACGCTGCCCGGCACCAACAGGCCGACGTTGCCGGCTGAATCGCGGTGGCGCATGCGCCCGTTGAGCATGTAGGTGACGGTTTCGAAGCCGCGGTGCGGGTGGTTGGGGAAGCCACCGATGTAGTCGCCCGGGTTGTCGGTGCCGAAGGCATCGAGCATCAGGAACGGGTCGAGCCGGCGTTGCAGGTCTTGCGTCAGCACGCGGGTGAGTTTGACGCCCGCGCCGTCGCTGGTGGCCTGGCCGGTGACCAGCCGTTCAACGCTGCGCGGGGCTTTGAGTGAGCGGGTGAGTGTGTTCATACCCGCTATCTTGACATCGGCGCGCCGGCCCTGCCGGCGCCGGCCCTTTACAGCACCGGCGTCAAGGCCTGGCCGCTGGGCAGGCGGTAAACGCTGAAGTCCTTGAGGTCGATGGTCAGGATGCCGAACGTGTGGCTGCGCTGGGCCGCCCACAGCAGCGAGGCATCGGCCAGATCCATGGGCAGATCGGCGTACTTTTGCTTCCAGTCGGCCAAGGTGCCCAGGGCGGTTTCGTCCAACTCCACCACGCCCAGGCCGCCGCCTTCGGCCCAGCGCAAAAAGGCGATCTGGGTGGCCTCGGGCATGAAGTGGCAGGCCTCGGCCAGCACCGGCCAGGTGGTGAGCAAGCGGCCGGTGAAGGCCTTCAGATAGGCCTTCACGCGGCGGTGGTGCTTGTCAGAGCGGTCTACCAGGGCAATCAAAGGCCCGGCATCAACCAGCACGCTTGGCACGCAGCATGTCCTTCAAGTAGGCCTTGCGGTTCTCAGCGCTGTCTTGGCGGCCACTGGCAAAGCTGCCTACCAGGCCCAGCGCCTGCGCCGATTCAAAGGCCGATGGCGCGCGTGTGCGCGCCGCGCCGAGGTGTGCGCTGAGCAGCTCGGTGATGACCTGGGTCTTGGTCACGCGGCGCGCCTGGCAATGGCGCTCCAGCTGCAATTGCAACTGCGGTTCGAGACGAACGGTCAAGGTCATGGTGTGGCGCCAAGCAGCGAGTAATACTGTATTACAACCGTGCGCCGCTTGGCTGTCAAGATCGGCGGTCAAGCAGGCTTCCACCCGCCTCAATACGCCGCCACCACCCCATCGCTGCGCGGATCCGCCGCGCCAAGGTAGAGCCCATCGGCCTGGCGCACGATGGCGCCGGCGTGGCCCATGGTGTCGCTGTAGTCGCCCAGCACTTCCACGTCGTGGCCGGCGGCTGACAAGGCTTGCAGGGTGGCGGCGTCGAAGCGGTTCTCGAACTTCAGCGTCGTCGTCTCCTGGCCCCAGGTCTTGCCCAGCAGCCAGCGTGGCGCGCTCACCGCTTCTTGCAGCGGCATGCCGAACATCGCATAGCGGCTGAAGACAGCGGCCTGGCTTTGCGGCTGGCCGTCGCCGCCCATGTTGCCCCACACCATGCTGCGGCCGTCAGTGAAGCGGGCGTGCGCCGGGTTGAGGGTGTGAAACGGCTTCTTGTGCGGCGCCAGCACCAGGTGCGAGCGGGCATCGAGCACAAAGCTCGAGCCGCGGTTTTGCCAGGCGATGCCGGTGTCTGCCAGCACCATACCGCTGCCGAACTCCCAGTACACGCTTTGGATGTAGCTGACCATGCAACTCGCAGCGTCGGCCGTGCCCAGCCACACCGTGTCGCCGGGCGTGGCCGGCTCGGGCCAGGGCAAGGCGCTGCGCATGTCCACCGCGGCCACACACGAGTCAATGAACTCATGCGTTAGAAACTGTTCTGCGCTGACGCCGCGCGCGGCCATGGTGGCCGGGTCGGCAACGTGGCGGTTGCGCACCTTGAAGGCTTGCTTGGTGGCCTCGACGATGGCGTGCAGGTAGGCAAAGCCCTCGGCCTGTTTGATGCCATGGCGCCGGCGCAATTTGTCGAAGATGGCCAGGATCATCAGCGAAGCCAGGCCTTGCGTGGGTGCGGGCAGGTTGAACAAGCGCGCGCCGCTTACGTCAACCGTTAGCGGTTGCACCTCAGCAGCCTGATGCACCTGCATATCAGCCGCGCGCAGCGGGCTGCCCAAGCGCCGATGCTCAGCGGCGATGGCGGCACCCACGCTGCCGCGGTAAAAGTCGTCCAGCCCGTTGTCGGCCAGGGCTTGCAAGGTGTTGGCCAGCGCCGGGTAGCGGCGCAGGGTGTTCACCTTCGGCACCGCGCCGTCTTGCAGGAACTGTTGCGCAAAGCCCGGCACGCCGTCCAGTTGCGGCAGGAACTGCGTGGTGAAGTTGGCCTGGCTTTGCGTCACCGGCGCGCCTTCGCGGGCGTACCAGATGGCGTCTTGCAGCAGGCGCGAAAGCGGCATCTTGCCGCCCATGCGCGCCGAATGCGCCAGCGCCAATTGCCAGCCCGAAACCGCGCCGGCCACGGTGTTGGCGGCCAGCGGCCCGCGCGCCGGGATGGCCGTGCAGCCGTGGCCGGCGTAGAAGTCCAGCGTGGCCAGGCCGGCGGCGCGGCCACAAGCGTCAATGGCCACGGGTTCACGGCCGGGCTGTGAGATGAGCCAGAAACCATCGCCGCCGATGGCGTTCATGTGCGGATAGACCACGGCGATGGTGGCGGCCGCGGCCACCATCGCCTCGATGGCGTTGCCACCTTCGCGCAGCACGGCGAGCGCACTGCTGGCGGCCAGGTGGTGCGGCGCGGTGACCATGCCGCGCGGGGAAGTCAGGGTTTGGCGCATGCTGATATCAAGCGTTAAGGTAGGTGTCGGCCATGGCGCCCAGCGCCGCTGTGAAACACGCCATGGGTACGCGAACGATGCCCGCGCCGATCTGCCCGATGCCGGCTTCACGGTGCGCGATGCCGGTGGTGACGATGGGGCGAATACCGCTGTCCACCACCATGCGCACGTCAATGCCACAGGGGGCGCCGGCAAAGTCCAGCGCCGGCAGGCTCAAGGCCGGGTTGCGCGTGACGGTCACTTCAAACATTTCGCGGCTGTAACGAACGGCGTCACTCACCGTTCCGCCCGCCAGCAAAGTGAGTGCGGGCGAGGCCGCGAACGAGCAGCCGCCGAAGCCGGCGGTTTCGGTGATGGCGCTGTCGCCAATGTCGGGGCAGGCGTCGGCTTGCTTGAAGCCGGGGAAGAACAGGCCTTGCGGCAGGTCCGAAGCGGCCGTGAACCACTGCGAGCCCATGCCGCTGATGCGCAGGCCGGTCTGCGTGCCATTGCGCGCCGTGGCGGTGACGACGCTGCTGAAGGCAATGCCGTGCGCGGCGTCCATGATGGCCTTGCACGAGACCATGGAAAAGTTCAAGAAGAACTGCGAGGTCTTGGCGATGAAATCCAGCGTCTGGTGGATGTGCTCGGGCGGCGGGCCGCCGCGCTGCGCAGCCTGCGCCGCCAGCGGCACGGCCAAGGCCATGAAGAACAAGGCAGTGGACGCCGCATTGCGGCTGTGCACTTCATCGCCCATCAACAAGGCCTGCGACTGAATGGCCTTCAGGTCGATGCCGCCCGTGTGGTCAAACTCCTGGCGCACCGCGGCCTTGAGCACCGGGGCCAGCACGGCCTCGAACCATTTCAAACGTTGCAGCACATCCGGCCCGTTGGCACCAAACCGCAGGCAGCGGCCAATGCCTTCGTTCAAGTTGGTGTAGGCGCGGTTGCCATGCGTGGCGCAGCGCACCTGGATCAAGGGCATGCTGGCGCTGATCACGCCGGTCATCGGCCCCACGGCCTGGAAGTCGTGGCACTGCGCGAATTCGACCTCGCCGCGTTGCAGCATCTGGTGCGCCTGCTCAGGCGTTTGCGCCCAGCCTTCGTACAGCACCGCACCCATCAACGCGCCATGCATGGGGCCGCACATGTCTGCAAAGGCCACCGGCGGGCCGGCGTGCAGCAGCAGCCGCGCGCCTTTCATTTGCGGCCACACGCCATCGGCGCGCAAGGCAATGTCTTCCCACATTGGGCGGGCGTTGATGATGCGCCGCGTGGCTTGCGCGTTGGCCGCTTCAATGCGCTCGTCGCCCAGCAGCCGGGCGAGTTGCCAGGCCAGTGCGGGGTCGGCGTTGCCGGGCGGGCGCCACACCACGTGCGCCAGCGTGCCGCCGGTGGCGGTGATGCTGGCGTTGAAGCCTTCCAGGCCGATGTTCAGCACGGCCGGCGGTTGGGTGAGCAAGTGGTTCGCGTTCATGGTGTGTTAACGGTTCAAGTGTTCAGCGTCAGCAGCAAGCCGGCCAGCATGTCGGCGCCCGAGCTGGCGCCCAGGCCCAGCACGGCCCGCGTGTGGTGCTCGATGGCGGCGGGCTCGTTGCCTGGCAGCGCCGCCAGCAGCTCGTGCAAGACGCGGTAGCTGGCGCCGTTGAACAGGTCAGCCAGCAAGTGCGCGCTGATCTCGTTGGTGGCCGTGCGCGCCGCCTCAAGCAGCCGCTGCCGCACGCCCGGTAAATGGTCACACCAATCGTTTGGCGGCGCATGGGTCAAGGCGAAGAACACGCCGCCGATGAAGTCGTCACCACTGGGCGTGAGCCCTGGGCCCAAGCCGAGCACGCGCAGGGCTGCCGCTTCCAGGGCCGGCAGGTCGCGCGCTTGCAAGGCGCCGCGCACGGCGTCAAATCGTGCCGCGGCCCAATGCAGCGGGAAGGGCAACTGATGCCCGCGCAGCCATGGCAACAGACCCTTGACGGGCAAGGCGTCAATCAAGCCCAGGCAGGTGTGGGCGCCCGCGCGCAGGGCCACCGCATCAAAGCGCAACGCGGGTGGCTGCCAGGGCCGGTGGGCATTGCGCGGGTGGTCGGTTTGCGCCACGGCGCCGGCCCAAACGAGCGCGCCGTTGCGCCAGGCGTAGGCCGTGGCCTCGAAGCCGGCCACGGGTTGCAGGCCAGGCGCGCCGCCGTTCACGCCCGCCCGCCCAGGGTGATGTGCGTGCCCGCGCGGCCCAACAACGCCTCGTGCGCTTTTTCAAGCGAGGTGATGATGACTTCGCCCGCCGCGTTGGCCTGCGGTGCTTCTTGCAGAAAGCTGATGGCGGCTTCGATCTTCGGCCCCATGCTGCCGGGTGGAAACTGGCCTTGCGCGGCGTGTTCGCGCGCCTGTGCCAGGCTGAGGTGGTCGAGCCAGCGCTGGTTGGGCTGGTTGAAGTTGAGCGCCACGCGCTCCACGCCGGTGAGCATGATCAGCGCATCGGCATGCAAATGCGCGGCCAGCATGGCGCTGGTCAAGTCTTTGTCGATCACCGCGGCCACGCCCTGCCAATGGCCTTGCGCGGTGTGCAGCACCGGCACGCCGCCGCCGCCACAGGCGATCGGGATCACGCCGGCATCCAGCAAGGCGTCAATCGTTTTCAAATCGAGAATCTTGCGCGGCTTGGGGCTGGCCACCGTGCGGCGCCAGCCGCGGCCGGCATCTTCAGCAAAGAACCAGCCGGTGCTGGCCGCCATTTGCTTGGCCTCATGCTCGGTGAAGAACCGGCCCACCGGCTTGGTGGGGTTTTGAAACGCCGGGTCATCGGCGTCGACTTCCACTTCGGTGATGACGCAAGACACCACCACATCAAGGCCCTTGTCGACCAGTACGTTGGCCAGGCTTTGCTGCAGCATGTAGCCCATGCCACCTTGCGAGTGGGCCACGCACACATCCATGGGCATGGGCGGCAACTCGTTGGCGGTGCGGGCCATGCGGTACAGGATGTTGCCCACCACCGGGCCGTTGCCGTGGGTGAGCACGAGCTGCCAGCCCGAATGGATGATTTCAACCAGGTGGCCGCACACCTGGCGCATCAAGGCGAGCTGTTCTTCGGCCGTGCCTTTGATGGTGGGCGGGTAGGCCGCGTTGCCGCCCAGGGCCACCACCACGCGCTTGCGCGGCGCCAGCACGTCGCGCTTGCGCAATGGCTGCGCCTTTTTCATTGCAGCCACCGCCCGGCCAGCCAGGCCGCGTTGGCGCTGTTGCCGGCCAGCACCATGCCGGCGGCGCGCAGCGTGGCTTCTTGTTGCGACAGCTTCTGCGGGTCTTGCTCGGTGCCGCACACAAAGCCCAGCACCGCCAGCTCGCGCCCGCCGCAGCGTGCCGCGCGCCTGGCCTGCACGATGGCCCCTGCCAGTTCGCCGGCCGGGTTGGCGTGGGCCCCCCAGCCGATCACCACATCAAGCACCACCAGCCGCACTTCTGGATCGTTAGCCTCTTTGAGCAAGCGCTCGATGCGCGCCGCCTGGTCGATCATCGGGTGCGGGCGGCCCACGGTGAACTCATCGTCGCCCAGGTCGAGCGCGGTGTGGCCCAGGCTGGCCTGGCGCGGGTGCGGCAGCAAAAGGCTTGAATCAAGTGGAACGTTAGACATCACCCGCAGACCAGCCTGCGCCCAAAGAATCTGCGCCTCGTAAGCATAGGTACCGCCCGAATACAAGGCGCGCAAGTATTTTTGGCGTTTGGCAAAACGGGGCCGGGCCGGCAGGGGGTAGGCCTGTGCGGCCAGCGCTTTGATGCCCGCCAGCCGCAGCGCCGCAGCGGCGCAGTCCACCAAGGTGTGCACCACGCGCAGGGCGGGTTGGCCGTTGGCGGGCACACCCACCGCAGCGCGCAAATCACTGCCCAAGAACAGCAGCACCGCCGGCTTGCCGGTGGCCTGCAAGGCGGCCCACACCTTGGCCGCCACTTCTGGCGCGGGCGGTTTGGAGACGACCGCAATCACCTTCGTGGCGGCGTCTCGTGCCAGCAGCGCGACGCCTTGCAAGAGCGTGGCGCCGCCCACCGCTGCGTGGCCGTCGCGCCCGCCGGTGCCAATGGCGTGGCTCACGCCACCGCCCATGCGGTGGATTTGCGTCATCACTTCCTGCAACCCCGTGCCCGAAGCCGCCACCAGGCCGATGGCGCCTGGGCGCACGTTGTTGGCAAAGCCCAGCGGCACGCCGGCAATGAGCGCGGTGCCGCAATCCGGGCCCATCACCAGCAGGCCGCGGCGCACGGCTTCTTGCTTGATCGCCACTTCCTGGGCCAAGGGCACGTTGTCGCTGAACATGAAGACGTTCAAGCCCTGCTTCAAAGCTTTCAGGGCTTCAGCCGCCGCGTAAGGCCCGGGCACGGAAATCTGCGCGATGTTGGGTGCGGGCTGGCCGGCCGTTCTGGCCACCCTGGCCACCTTGGCCAACGCCATGGCGCTGCTGCGCGCCACGATGTCGTCTTTCGCGGCAGGGTCACTGGCGCCACTGGCCGCGCCCGGCTGCCCCGCCAGCTGGGCCTGCGCCGCCGCCCGCGCCAGCGCGCACGCGGCCGGGGTGCGCGCCTGCACCACCACCATCACATCAGCGGGGCCGGCGTCTTGCACCTCGGGGTTCAACAAGCCGGCTTCGTGCAAGATGGCCTTGTTGGCTGCGCTGCCCATTTGCAAGGTGGCGTTCACCACCTCAGGCAGCGCCAGCAGGCGCTGCGCCACGCGCATCAAGGCCACCGAATCCTGGTACAGGTTGGGTTGAACGAAGGCAAGGGTGTGCAGGGGCAAGGCCATCAATGTGCTCGAAGGTGGGTGAAGCGGCTGTGCGTGCAGCCGGCAACTCGGCAAGGGCGGCTTTGCTGCGATGATTCGAAGATGCGTTCCACCGGCACCGCCCCCTTATGACACTGCCTAAATTGTCACCCTTGACCGCGCCCGACTCGGCGTTGGCAGAGATCAACCCCGCGCCGCGCTTGTTGATGGGTCCTGGCCCCATCAACGCCGACCCGCGTGTGTTGCGTGCCATGTCAGCCTCGCTGCTGGGCCAGTTCGACCCGCAGTTTCGCGGCTACATGCGCGAGACCATGGCCCTGTACCGCACCTTTTTTGAAACCACGAACGACTGGACGATGGTGCTCGACGGCACGGCGCGCGCGGCCATTGAGATGGTGATGCTTTCAGCCATTGCCCCGGGCGACAAGGTGCTGGTGTGCAGCTTCGGGCGCTTTGGCCAGTTGCTCGACGAGATCGCTCAGCGCTGCGGCGCTAACGTTCGCGTTGAGCAGGTGCCCTGGGGCACGGTGTTCAGCCTGGAACAAATTGAAGCCGCGCTCAAGGCCTTTTCACCCAAGCTGGTGGCCATTTGCCAGGGCGACACCTCCACCACCATGTTGCAGCCCCTGGCCGGCCTGGGCGAGCTGTGCCACCGCTACGGCGCGCTGCTGCAAGTGGATGCCACGGCCTCGTGCGGCGGCACGCCGCTGCCGGTGGACGCTTGGTGCATTGATGCCGTGACGGCGGGCCTGCAAAAGTGCCTGGCCGGGCCCTCGGGCGCGGCGCCCATCACGCTGGCGCCGGCCATGGCGGAACTGATCTACAGCCGCCGCCACATCGAACAAGGCTTGCGCCCGAGCCACTACGTGCCAGGCAGCGGCCCGCGCATCGCCTCGAACTACATGGACCTGGCGATGGTGATGGACTACTGGAGCGACGCCGGCCTGAACCACCACACCGAAGCCACCAGCATGCTTTACGCCGCCCGCGAATGCGCGCGCATCTTCGTGCAAGAGGGCTTGGCGCCGGCCTATGCGCGCCACGCTGCGGCCTCGCGCGCGGTGCTGGCCGGCGTGCAGGGCATGGAGCTGAAGGTGTATGGCGATGTGGCCAACAAGATGCCCAACGTGACCGGGGTGCACATCCCGGAAGGCCTGAACGGCGAGCGCGTGCGCGCTGCGCTGCTGAAGCACTTCAACATCGAAATCGGCACCAGTTTCGGGCCGCTGCATGGCAAGGTTTGGCGCATCGGCGCCATGGGCTACAACGCCCGGCCCGATTGCGTGCTCAACACCCTGGCGGCACTTGAAACCGTGCTCGCCGTCGAGGGCCACCGCTTCACGCGCGGTGCGGGGGTGGATGCCGCTTATGCCAGCTACCTTGGTGCGGTAGGCGCCGAGCACCCCGCCTGACTCTTTTCGCTGGACACGCGGCAAAGGCGGCCGCAACATGCCCAGCCCATGAAACGCCGCCTTGCCCTGTCTTCAAGCGCCCTGCTCGGATGGCCGCGCACCGCGCCTGCCCAGCGCCGCCTGCCGCGCATTGGCGTGTTGCCCGACGCTGGCCCGCAAAACCGCTTGATGCTCACCGCTGCACTGGCCGCACAGGGCTGGCAAGAGGGGCGCGACTACAGCTTGTTGGAACTCGGCTTGGCCTACGGCCAATCGGCCATCGAGCCGGCGGTGCAACGCATGGTGGCGGCGCAACCCGATTTGCTGTTCACGGCCAACACCGCTTATGCCGTGGCCGCACGCCGCCACACCACCACCCTGCCCATCGTGCTGTTCGCCAGCGGCTACCCGGTTGAAGCCGGCCTGGCCAACAGCCTGGCCCACCCGGGCGGCAATGTGAGCGGCAACACCAACTTTGCCGGCACCGGTATTTGGGGCAAGCAGATGCAACTGCTGCGCGAGGCCAAGCCCGATGTCCGGCGCATTGGCGTGCTATGGGACTACCTGCCGCCCGACAGCCCGCCGCAAGAAGCCCAAGTGGCCTTTGCTGACATGGCCGATGGCGCACGCCAATTGGGCGTGAGCGTCATTCGTGTAGATGTGGCGCACCCCCAGCAACTGCCCGCCGCGCTGGCGCGCTTGAAGGCGGCCCGCACGCAAGCCGTGGTGCCCACCACCGGCAGCGCGCTGTGGAGCGTGCAGTCGCAAGTGATGCGCTATGCCGCCGAGCAACGCTGGCCCAGCATCGTGAACTGGCGGCTGTTCGACACGGACGACCCTTACCCCTTGCTCGTATACGCCCCCACCGCGCAGGGCTTGATGATGCAGGCCGTGGACACCGTGCTGCGGGTGTTGAAAGACGGTGTGAACATCGGCGAGGTGCCAATCCAACAGCCCACGCGCTTTGAGCTGGTGGTGAACCTGAAGATGGCACGCGCCATTGGGCTGAACGTGCCCAAGGCTTTGCTGCTACGCGCTGATGAGGTCATTCAATGATCCGCCGCCGCGGCCTGGCCTTGGGTGGCGGCCTGGCGGTGTTGGCCGGGCAGCTTTGGAGTCAGGCGCAAACCGGCGCAAGCAAGCCGGTGGTGGGCGTGCTGGTCGTGGGCACCCAGGCCGGCACACAGGCACCGCTGGCCGCGTTCACACAGAGCCTGGCCGAGCTGGGCTGGCATGACGGGCGCAACATCGACTACCGGTTCGTCTTTGCTGATGGCCAGACCGAGCGCCTGCCCACATTGGCCGCGGCGCTGGTGGCGCAGCGCGTGGATGTGATCGTCACCGGTGCCACCGTGTCCACCCGCGCCGCGCAGCAGGCCACGCGCAGCATTCCCATCGTCATGGCCGCTGGCGCGAACGCCGTGGGCAATGGCCTGGTGGCCAGCCTGGCGCGGCCGGGCGGCAACATCACGGGCGTATCGGGCCAGTTTGAAGACGTGCTGGGCAAGCTGGTTGAATTGCTGCACGAGGCCGCCCCCGCCGCGCGCCGCCTGGCGGTGCTGTTGAACGAAACCAGCCCCAGCCACGAGCTGTACTGGGCCACGGCCCAGCAGGCCTGCGCCACATTGGGCCTGCAGCCGCTGCGCGTGGTGGCCAGCGCGCCGGCGCAGCTTGATGCGGCGGTTGAACAAATCACCCAGCAACGTGCGCAGGCCGTGCTGGTGGTGCAAGACCCGATGTACCTGAACGCGCGCGAACGCCTGAACACCTTGCTGCAAGCCACCCGGCTGCCGGTGGCCCATGCGTTTCGCGAACATGTGGCCGCCGGCGGCCTGCTCAGCTATGGCAACAGCCTGGTCGGCAACTTCCGCTACGCCGCGCGCTACGTGGACAAAATTCTGAAAGGCGCCAAGCCCGCCGACATGCCGGTGGAACAGCCCACCAGCTTCGAGCTGGTGATCAACTTGAAAACCGCCAAGAGCCTGGGCCTGGTGCTGCCGCGCAGCTTGCTGCTGCGCGCCAGTGAGTTGATCGAGTGATGCAACGCCGCTCACTTGGAACGTTAGTGGCCATCGCCTTGCTGGGCGCGAGCGCGCTGGCACAGGGCCAAGCAAATGCCCGCAAGCGCAGGGTGGGTGTGATGACCACGTCATCACCGGCCGCTGCGGCGGCTTACGTGAATGCCTTCAAGCAAGGCATGGCCGATTTAGGTTGGCAAGAAGGCCGCAACGTCGAGTACCAAATGGCCTATGCCGATGGCGACATTGGCCGCTTTGAGGCAATGGCGCGCGAGCTGGTGGCCTGGGGCGCCGAATTGATCGTGGCCGGGCCGCCGCAGGCGGTGCGCGCCGCGCATGCCGTGGCGCCTGTGCTGCCCATCGTGATGGCCTATGTGGGTGACCCGGTTGACAACGGCTTTGCGCTCAGCCTGGCGCGCCCGGGCGGAAGCATCACGGGCATGTCGGCGCAAAGCGAAGATTTGCGCGGCAAGGTGGTCGAGTTTTTGCATGAGCTGGCGCCCAGCGCGCGGCGCATTGCCGTGCTGCAAAGCGAGCGCTCCGGCATCACCGATCGCAATTGGGGCGCTACCCAGCAGGCCTGCGCGGCGCTGGGCCTGCAAGCGCAGCGCTTCATGGTCGCGCGCCCGTCAGACATCGCTGGCGCCATGGAGCAAGTCGTTCGCCAGGGCATGCAAGCCGTGGTGGTGTCCACCGACGGCATGTACCTGGCGCAGCGCGTGCCGCTGCAGGCCTTGTTGAACGCCGCGCGCATGCCGGCCGTGTTCAGCTTTCGCGAACATGTGCTCGTGGGTGGCTTGCTCAGCTACGGCGCCAGCACCAGCGCCAACTTTCGCGCCAGCGCCAAGTTCGTGGACAAGATTCTGAAGGGCGCCAAGCCCGCTGACTTGCCGATTGAACAGCCCACCGTGTTCGAGCTGGTCATCAACCTGGGCACGGCCAAGGCCTTGGGAATTAACGTTCCAAAAGCGTTGCTGCTGCGCGCCGATGAGGTGATTCAGTGATGCCACGGCGCTCCTGGCTGCTGGCCACGGGCAGTACGGCGTTGTTTGGCGGGTTTGCTGCGTCGCCATCGCGCGCGCAGCCTAGGCACGCACTTCAACGCATAGGCTATCTGTCGGCAGGCAGCGCCACCTTGAACCCCGCCGGCTTGCAGGCCTTTCGGGCAGGCTTGCACGAGCGCGGGCATGTCGAAGGCCGCGATGTCGTGCTGGATGTGCGCTTTGCAGAAGGGCGCGCGCAGGACTTGCCACGCTTGGCCGCTGAACTCGCGGCGCTCAAGCCCGCGGTGATCATCGCGCCAGGGCAGGCCGCCGACGCTGCGCTGGCCGCCACGGCCGCGTTGGCCACACCCATCGTGACACTGGGCGACCCGGTCGCCGCGGGCTACGCGGCGCAGCTAGCGCGCCCGGGCGGGCGGGTGACGGGGATCAGTTTTTTGCCCTTTCCGCTGAATGCCAAGCGCCTGGAACTTCTTGCGCAAACCTTGCCGCGGGGCAGCGCCGTGCTCAACCTGGCCGGCCTTCAACCCCTGCCCGAAGCCATGAAGATGGTCGAAGACGCCGGGCACGCGCTGGGGCTGGTGACGCATGCGGCGTATGCGAACACGGTGGCCGAGATCGACGCGGCATTCGCAGCCGCGCGCCGCTTGCGCGTGGCCGGGGTCAACGTGCTCAATTCACCGTTCCTGTACAACCTGCGCGCGCACATCTTCCAACTCGCGGCCAGTGCCAAGCTGCCCGCCATCTACCAGTGGCCAGACGCCGCGCGCGAGGGCGGGCTGATGGCCTACGGGCCGAGCCTGGAGGCGATGAATCGCCAACTCGCCGGCTATGCCTCGCGCATCCTGGCTGGCGCCAAGCCGGCTGACTTGCCGATCGAACAACCGACGCGGTTCGAGCTGGTCATCAACCTCAAGACCGCCAAGACGCTGGGTCTTAACGTTCCAAATGCGCTGCTGCTGCGCGCTGATGAGGTGATTCAATGAGCACGCGTCTGCGCAGCCATCGAATGAGCCGGCGACGGCTGCTTGTGCTCGCGCTCGGGGCCAGCCTCGCGGGCCAGGCTGCTGTGCTGCGGGCACAGGCACCCGCCGCGAGCCTGCGCCGCGTCGGCGTGCTGGCACCCAGCACGCGTGCGAAGGAGGAGATCACCCTCAAGCCGTTCTTCGAAGAGATGCGCGCGCTCGGCTGGATCGAAGGGCAGAACATGGCTTACGACCGGGTCTATGCCGATGATCAGATGGCACTGCTGCCCCGGCTTGCCGCCGAGTTGGTGGCGCGCAAGCCGGAGTTGATTTACGCGCCGCCATCGCCATCGGCCCTGGCCGCGAAGCAGGCGACGCAGACGATACCTATCGTGTTTGGAGCCGTGCAGGACCCGGTCGGTATCGGCTTGGTGGCGAGCCTGGCGCGTCCGGGCGGCAATGTGACCGGGATCAGCAACATCAGCGCTTCGCTCGCACCCAAGCGGGTCCAATTGCTGAGGGAAATCCTGCCCGGGATGAAGCGCCTCGGCCTGCTGGGCGACCCGACAGATGCGACCACAAAGATCGAGCAGCAAGCGCTTGTACCAGCGGCCGCCTCGCTTGGCCTGACGATCATCGTTGCCGAAGCCACAAGTCCGGCCGACTTCGACGCTGCGGTCGCCAGATTGGTCGTGGAGCGGGTCGACGCGATCCACCTACTGGAGTCCGCACTTACCTTCAACATGCGTGCCCGGGTGATCGAACTGGCGAATCAAAAGCGCGTACCGGTGATTTCAGGCGGCCAGGGATCGCTCTTCTCCTATGGCGCACCGCTGGCCGACCGCTTGCGGCGCTCCGCGTATCTGGTGGACAAGATCCTCAAGGGCGCCAAGCCGGCCGACATCCCGGTCGAGCAACCGACGTTGTACGAATTGGTTGTCAACCTGAAGGCCGCCAAAGCGCTCGGCATCACCATCCCGCGTTCCATCCTGCTGCGTGCGGACAGGGTGATCGAGTGACGCGGGCCGATACCCGCATTGCGGCTTGCCCGCGCTCAGACGGGGAGCGTCGTCATGCGCAACGCGGTGGCCGCGCGCAGCAGTGCCTTGTCTTTTGTGGCCAGCGGCAGCCCCAGGCGCAAAGCGAGTTCAAGATAACTCGCATCGTAAGTAGTCAGGCCCTGTGCCCGCGCCAGCGGCAACACATCCCGAAACGCGCGCCCGGCGGCGTCGATGTCAGCGCGGATATCCAGCTCGCCCAGGATCCCCAGGAATTCGGCGCTGCGTGCCGCGGTGATGCGCCGGCGCTTCTCGGCGCCGAGCAGGATATTGCCGACTTCCAACGCCCAAAGGGTGGGGACGTGGCCCGGCGCCGTGCGCAGGCGCTCAAGCAGCGCCCAGGCCGCAGGCGTGCTTTCATCGTCGAAGCACCAGGCCAGTGCCACCGAGGCGTCGAGGACGAAGCCGCTCATCGCCGGCCCTCATCGCGAAGCTTCTGCCACGACACGCGCCCCAGCGTCTGGTGCTGGGCGAACGCCCTGGCGCGCACGATCGGATCGCCGGCGGCAGCGCTACCTCGGGCCGTGTTGGCAGGCACGAGCCGCGCGATGGCGACACCGCGCCGCGTGATCACCACCTCCACGCCGCCGGCCACCTCGTCGAGCAACGCGCTCAGGTGTGTCTTGGCCTCGAAAATGCCGACCTCTTTCATGACTGCTCCTCAAACTAGTCAGATAGCTAGTTTATCGCGCTCGCGTGCGCCGAGGCGCTGGGCATCACCGTTCCACAGAGCGTGCTGCTGCGCGCAGAGGGGTTGATCGAATGCACCCAAGACGACTTCTATTGCTCGCGCTGGGCGCCGGCGTTTGGGGCTACGCGCCGCTGCTGCAAGCACAGGCACCCGCCGCTGGCCTGCGCCGCGTCGGCGTGCTCGCGCCCAGCACGCGCGCGAAGGACGAGGTCATCCTCAAGCCCTTCTTCGATCAGATGCGAGAGCTGGGCTGGATCGAGGGGCAGAACATTGCCTACGACCGGGTCTTTGCCGACGACCAGCAGCAGAACCTGACCAAGCTCGCGGCCGAACTGGTGTCGCGCAAGCCGGAGTTGATCTATGCGCCACCGACGGTGTCGGCTTTGGCCGCGAAGCAGGCCACGGGCACGATACCGATCGTGTTCACAACCTTGACCGATCCAGTGGGCAACGGCCTCGTCGCCAGCCTCGCGCGTCCCGGCGGCAACGCGACCGGTGTGATCAACGTCATCGAGTCGCTCACGCCAAAGCGGCTCGAATTGCTGCACGAGATCTTGCCGAATGCCAGGCGCGTCGGGTTCCTGCGCGACCCGGCTGAGCCGTTATCGAAGGCCAGCCTTGACAGCACCGACCAGGCGGCCACAGCGCTCGGCTTGACGATCGTCTGGGCCGACATGTCGAATCCAGGCGAGTCGGATGCCGCCTTGGCCAAGCTGACCGGCCAGGGTGTCGATGTAATCTTTGCCTTCTCGACGATCGCCAGCAATCTGCGCGCACGGATTGTCGAACTGGCGAATCGAAAGCGCGTGCCGGTGATGATGAAACGCGCGTCCGAGCTCGAGTCCGGCGCCCTGTTCTCCTACGGCTCGTCGCTGGCCGACCAGATGCGCCGTTCGGCCCAGCTGGTCGACAAGATTCTCAAGGGCGCCAAGCCGGCCGACATTCCGGTCGAACAGCCGACCAAGTTCGAGCTGGCCATCAACCTGAAAGCCGCCAAGGCGCTGGGCATCACCATCCCGCAGTCCGTGCTGTTGCGCGCCGATGAGGTGATTCAATGAGCGAACGGCGCTCACTTGCGCCAGCGCATGCCCGGCTAACAATCGGCGAGCGCAAACCCCAGGGCGACGGCTGCCTGTGCGAGGCGCTGGTCATAGGTCGCTACGGCCACACTGACACCCTGGCCGCGCAGGAAGTCCATGGTGGCCAGGTGCAGCGCGCCCTGCGTGCGCACCGGGTGCGAGAAGGGCAGCAACGCGCGGCCGAGCACGGCCTCGGACATTTCGAGCAGATTCACGCGATCCACCAATTGGCGCGCGTCGACAGCGTACGAAGCCGCGGCACCGCGGGCATGCACACGATTGAAGACTTCGAACTCGAGCAAACGGCTGGCCACGAAGGTCTGCGACCAGAACCCGTCCGGTGGCGAGCGGTCTTCGGCGAACAGACGCGCCAGGACGACCGATGCGTCCAGGTAGATCAACGTTCGGCCCGGCTGGCGTCAAGGTCGCGCAGCACCTCGGCGACGGGCGCCAAGGGCCTGCGGCGCGGCAGCCGCGCTTTGGGCGAAACCTTGGCGGGCGCCAACAAGCCTTGGCGCATCAACTCGCCCAGGCGCTGCTCAGCAGGCGAGGCGTCGGCGCGCACGCGTGGCGAAACCAGCTCGGCCACCACCCGGCCACGGTCGGTCACGAGCACGGTTTCGCCAGCGGCCGCCGCACGCACATACTCGCTCAGGCGGTTCTTCAGGATCTTGATGCCAACGCTTTGCATGGTTCGCAATGTAGCTACTGGTGGCTACCATGTCAAACAGCGCCGCCGCGCGCTGCTGCGCGCCAATGAGGTCACCCCATGAATCGACGTGAACTCTTCACCACCCTGGGCGGCATGGCCGCCTTGCCGGTCAGTACACGCGCGCAGCAGTCGACGCAACAGCCGGCGCTGCCGCTGATCGGCTTTCTCAGCGGCGCTTCGCCGGCGCCGTTCACGCACCTGGTGGCAGCCTTTCGCCAAGGCCTGGGTGACACCGGCTTCGTCGAGGGGCAGAGCGTTGCCATCGAATACCGCTGGGCCGAGGGCCGCTACGAGCGGTTGCCGGAGATGGCCAACGATCTGGTGCGGCGCCAGGTCGCCGTACTGGTGGCCACCGGCAACGACCGCGCGGCACTGGCCGCGCAGGCGGCCAGCAGCACCATCCCAATCGTCTTCTCGGTTGGCGGGGACCCGGTCGCCAACGGGTTGGTCGCCAGCCTTAGCAGGCCAGGTGCCAACCTGACCGGCGTCAGCCTGTTCACCGCGTTGCTCGAACCCAAGCGCCTGAGTCTGCTGCGTGAAGCGCTGCCCGCCGCCACCCGCATCGCATTGCTCGTCAACTCGGGCAGTGTCACCTTGCGATCCAAGGTGATGGAGTTCGAGCAGGCTGCACGCCTTGTGGGCGTACAGCCGGTGGCGGTCATGGCCCAGGCCGAGAGCGAGTTCGAGGCGGCCTTTGCGAACCTGCCGCAACAGCGCGTCAACGCACTGGTTGTCAGCACCGATGCGTTCTTCAACAGCCGGCGCGAGCAGCTGGTGGCGCTGGCGGCGCGCCACAAGATGCCCACCATCTACGAGTTCGGCGAGTTCGCACGGGCCGGTGGTTTGATGAGTTATGGCACCCACCTGGGCGAGATGTACCGCCAGATCGGCGTTTACACCGGGCGCATCCTCAAAGGTGCCAAGCCCGCCGACCTGCCGGTGCTGCAGCCGACGCGTTTTGAGTTGGTCATCAACCTGATAACAGCCAAGACGCTCGGCATGACCATCCCGCAGACCCTGTTGCTGCGTGCCGATGAGGTGATTCAGTGATGCAACGACGCGCTTGGCTGCTGGCCACAACCAGCACGGCGCTGTTTGGCGGCTTTGCGGCGCAGCCATCGCGTGCGCAGCCTGGCCAGGTGTTGCAACGCATAGGCTATCTGTCGGCAGGCAGCGCTGCCTTGAACGCCGGCCTGGTGGCCTTTCGTGAGGGCTTGCGCGAGCGCGGGCATGTCGAAGGCCGCGATGTCGTGATGGATGTGCGTTTTGCAGAAGGTCGCGCGCAGGATCTGCCGCGCCTGGCCGGCGAACTCGCGGTGCTCAAGCCAGCGGTGATCGTTGCATTGGGGCCAACGGCCACTGACGCTGCGCTGGCCGCCACCGCCGCGCTGGCCACGCCCGTCGTGTCACTGGGCGACCTGGTCGCCTCGGGCCACGCCTCGCAGCTCGGCCGCCCGGGCGGGCGGGTGACGGGGATCAGCTTTCTGCCCTTGCCGCTGAATGCCAAGCGCCTGGAGCTGCTCGCGCAAACCTTGCCCAGGGGCAGCGCCGTGCTCAACTTGGCCGACCTGCAGCCCGTGCCCGAATCCATGCAGATGGTCGAGGACGCCGGGCGCTTGCTGGGGCTTGTGACGCATGCGGCCTACGCGCGCACGCTGGCCGAGATCGACGACGCATTCGCAGCCGCGCGCCGCTTGCGCGTGGCCGGGGTCAACGTGCTCAACTCACCCTTCCTGTACAACCAGCGCGCGCGCATCTTCCAACTCGCGGCCAGTACCAAACTGCCCGCCATCTACCAGTGGCCAGACGCCGCGCGCGAGGGCGGGCTGATGGCCTACGGGCCGAGCCTGGAAGCGATGTATCGCCAACTCGCCGGCTACGCCTCGCGCATCCTGGCTGGCGCCAGGGCGGCCGACCTGCCGATCGAACAACCGACGCGGTTTGAATTGGTCATCAACCTGACAACCGCCAAGGCGCTGGGGCTGGCGATCCCGAAAGAGCTGCTGCTGCGCGCCGATGAGGTGATTCGATGAACAGACGTCCGGTCATTGCCGCTCTGGCGGCTGGCGCATTCAGCGCCGCAGGAAGGGCTGTCGCGCAGCCCGCCAGGGTCTGGCGCATCGGCTTCATCGTGCCGCGCCCGTCGAGCAGTGATCCCACACGCGCTGCCGGCGTGGCGGCGTTTCATGACGCCATGCGCGAGCGGGGCTACCTGGCGGGGCGCGACTATCGCCTTGAAGAACACTCTGTCGACGGGCGCAACGAGCGTTATGCCGAAATCGCCAACGAGCTGGTCGCGAGCCGGGTCGATCTGCTGCTGGTCGGGGGTACTTCAGGCGCAATGGCTGCGCAAAGGGCGACGGCGACGATCCCCATCGTCATTTTTTCGGCGTCCGATCCGGTGGGCACCGGCCTGGTGGCCAGCCTGGCGCGCCCGGGCGGCAACATCACCGGCCGCTCGACGATTACCGCCGAGCTCGACCCGAAGCGGCTCGAGTTGCTGCGTGAGGCGGTGCCGGGCCTGGCGAGCGTGGCCGTGTTGATGGTGGTCTCTCGCGACTCGCCAGGCGTGCCTACATTGCTGGAACGGGCGTTTGCGGGCGTCGAAGCGGCCGGCCGCAAGCTTGGCGTTCGCGTCCACCCGGTGCCGCTGCAGGGTGCGCCGGCGCTGGACGCGGCTCTGGCGCAGATTCGCAGCCTGCGCCCCGGCGGTCTGATCGTCTTCGACCAGGCCGTTGTCTTGCGCGAAAGCGAGCGCATCCTCGACTTCGCGCTGCGCGAGCGCCTGCCGACGATCTTCCAGTCCAACGTCTGGGTGAAGGCCGGCGGGCTGATGTCGTATGGGCCGAACACCACCGATGAGATGCGTCGGATCACCGCCTACGTGGACAAGATCTTCAAGGGTGCCAAGCCCAGCGAACTGCCGGTTGAGCAGCCCACGCAGGTCGATCTGGTCATCAACCTGAAGACCGCCAGGGCGCTGGGGCTCACCCTCCCGCAAACGCTGTTGCTGCGCGCCGATGAGGTGATTCAATGAATCGACGCGATCTCCTCACCGCTCTTGGCGCCGCCGCCGCCCTGCCCACCAGCACGCGCGCGCAGCAGCCTGCCCTGCCGCTGATCGGCTTTCTCAGCGGCGCATCTGCGGCGCCGTTCGCCCACTTGGTGGCAGCCTTTCGCCAAGGCCTGGGCGACACGGGCTTCGTCGAAGGGCAGAACGTCGCCATCGAATACCGCTGGGCCGAGAACCGCTACGAGCGGCTGCCGGGGATGGCCAACGAGCTGGTGCGGCGCCACGTCGCCGTGCTGGTGGCCAGCGGTGGCGACAGCGCGGCCCTGGCCGCGCAGGCGGCCAGCTCCACCATCCCGATCGTCTTCTCTGCAGGCGGGGACCCGGTCGCCAACGGGCTGGTCACCAGCCTTAGCCGGCCGGGTGCCAACCTGACTGGCGTCAGCCTGCTCACCACGCTGCTCGAAGCCAAGCGCTTGAGTCTGCTGCGCGAAGCGCTTCCCGTCGCCACGCGCATCGGTTTGCTCGTCAACCCGAGTGGCACCATCGTTCAATCGATGATCCAGGAATCCGAGCAAGCCGCGCGCAGCCTGGGCCTGCGGCTGGTGGTGGTCAGGGCCCAGGCCGAGAGCGAGTTTGAGGCGGCCTTTGCGAGCCTGCTGGAACAGCGCGCCGACACCCTGGTCGTCATCAACAGTGCGTTCTTCAACAGCCGGCGCGAGCAGCTGGTGGCGCTGGCGGCGCGCCACAAGATGCCCACCATCTACGAGTTCGGCGAGTTCGCACGGGCGGGTGGTTTGATGAGTTATGGCACCCACCTGGGCGAGATGTACCGCCAGATCGGCGTTTACACCGGGCGCATCCTCAAAGGCGCCAAGCCCGCCGATCTGCCTGTGTTGCAGCCGACGCGTTTTGAGTTGGTAATCAACCTGATAACGGCCAAGGCGCTCGGTATGACCATCCCACAGACCCTGTTGCTGCGTGCCGATGAGGTGATTCAATGATGCAACGACGCTCCTGGCTGCTGGCCACAACCAGCACGGCGCTGTTTGGCGGGTTTGCTGCGCAGACATCGCGTGCGCAGCCTGGCCAGGTGTTGCCACGCATAGGCTATCTGTCGGCAGGCAGCGCCACCTTGAACCCCGCCGGCTTGCAGGCCTTTCGGGCAGGCTTGCACGAGCGCGGGCATGTCGAAGGCCGCGATGTCGTGCTGGATGTGCGCTTTGCAGAAGGGCG
>JANOXU010000067.1:0-7119 GCA_031418595.1 Burkholderiales bacterium | reverse complement strand
GGCGACGAACATCACGTCGGACAGGTCGAAGTCGACCTCGACGTAGTGGTCGCTGAAACGATGGTTCTGTTCCGGGTCGAGCACTTCGAGCAATGCACTCGACGGGTCGCCGCGAAAATCCATGCCCAGCTTGTCGATCTCGTCAAGCAGGAACAGCGGGTTGCGCGTGCCCACCTTGGACAGGCTTTGCAGCACCTTGCCCGGCATCGAGCCGATGTAGGTGCGGCGGTGGCCGCGAATTTCGGCTTCATCGCGCACGCCGCCCAGCGCCATGCGAACAAACTTGCGCCCGGTGGCGCGCGCCACGCTTTGACCCAGCGAGGTCTTGCCCACGCCCGGGGGGCCCACCAGGCACAGGATCGGCGCCTTGACCTTGTCCACGCGCTGTTGCACGGCAAGATATTCAAGGATGCGGTCTTTGACTTTTTCCAGGCCGTAATGGTCTTCGTTCAGCACGTTCTCAGCGTGCGTGAGGTCGTGCTTGATCTTGGTCTTCTTGCTCCAGGGCAGGTTCACCAAGGTGTCGATGAAGTTGCGCACCACGGTGGCTTCGGCCGACATGGGCGACATGAGCTTGAGCTTTTTCAGCTCGCCCTCGGCCTTCTTGCGCGCTTCCTTGCTCATGTGCGCGGCAACGATCTTCTTTTCCAGTTCTTCCAGGTCGGCGCCTTCTTCGCCGTCGCCCAGTTCCTTCTGGATCGCCTTGACCTGCTCGTTCAGGTAGTACTCGCGCTGACTCTTTTCCATCTGCCGCTTGACGCGGCCGCGGATGCGCTTTTCAACCTGGAGGATGTCGACCTCGTGTTCCAGCAGTTCGAGCAGGCGCTCAAGCCGTTTGCCGATGGGAAACAGGTCGAGCACCGACTGCTTGGCTTCGAGTTTGAGCGGCAAATGCGCGGCAATGGTGTCGCCCAGGCGGCCGGGGTCGTCGATGCCGGCGATGGAGGTGAGGATCTCAGGCGGGATCTTCTTGTTCAGCTTCACATAGCTGTCGAAGTGCTGCGTGACCGCACGGCGCATGGCCTCGATCTCGGGCGTGTTCGACACTTCAGGCTGCACGGGCACCACTTCGGCAATGAAGTGCTGGCCGTTGTCTGAAACGCTGCGTGTGTTGGCGCGCTGGATACCTTCAACCAGCACCTTCACCGTGCCGTCGGGCAGCTTGAGCATTTGCAAGATGCTGGCCACGCAGCCCACTTCGAACATGTCGTCGGGCTTGGGCTCGTCCTTGCCGGCGGCCTTTTGCGCCACCAGCATGATCTGGCGGCCGGCTTCCATCGCCGCTTCAAGCGCCTTGATCGATTTAGGCCGCCCCACGAACAGCGGGATGACCATGTGCGGAAACACCACCACGTCGCGCAAAGGCAGCAGCGGCAGGGTGATGAGTTCCGAAGGAAGGATGGGGTGACCGGACATGTAAACCTCTCTTTCTCAGCCCGACTTGGGGGTCAGGCGGCTGAATGCAAGTGTGCGGCAGTGGCGCATGGTGGGCACCTGGGCGCATTTGCCGCGGGCCGGGGGCGCCTGTGAACCGTCAGGCGCTGGCCTTGGCCTTGGGCGGCTCGCGGTACACCAGCAGGGGTTTGCCGTTGTCTTCGATGATGTGGTCATCGATCACCACCTTGGCCACGCCGTCCAGCGTGGGCAGGTCGAACATGGTGTCGATCAACGCCAGCTCCATGATCGAGCGCAGGCCGCGCGCACCGGTCTTGCGCGCCAGCGCCTTGCGCGCAATGGCGGCCAGCGCGCTGTGGCGCACTTCGAGTTCGACGCCGTCCATCTGGAACAGCTTTTGGTACTGCTTGACCAGCGCATTGCGCGGCTCGGTGAGGATCTGCACCATGGCCGACTCACTCAGCTCTTCGAGCGTGGCCACCACGGGCAGGCGGCCCACCAGTTCAGGAATCAAGCCGAACTTGATCAGGTCTTCGGGTTCGACTTCGCGGAACAACTCGGAAATCTTGCGCTCGGTCTTGCTCTGCACCGTGGCCGAAAAACCGATGCCCGACTTGGCGCTGCGGTTCTGAATCACCTTCTCCAGCCCGTCGAACGCGCCACCGCAGATGAACAGGATGTTGGTGGTGTCGATTTGCAAGAAGTCTTGATTCGGGTGCTTGCGCCCGCCTTGTGGCGGCACCGACGCCATGGTGCCTTCGATCAATTTCAGCAGCGCTTGCTGCACGCCTTCGCCCGACACATCGCGCGTGATGCTGGGGTTGTCGGCCTTGCGGCTGATCTTGTCGATTTCGTCGATGTAGACGATGCCGCGCTGCGCACGCTCAACCTCGTAGTTGCAGTTCTGCAGCAGCTTCTGGATGATGTTTTCGACGTCTTCACCCACGTACCCAGCTTCGGTGAGCGTGGTGGCATCAGCGATCACGAACGGCACGTTCAACAGACGCGCCAGGGTCTGCGCCAGCAGCGTCTTGCCCGAGCCCGTGGGCCCGATCAGCAGGATATTGCTCTTGGTCAGCTCGACCTCGTCTTTCACCCCGCTCATGTACTTCAAGCGCTTGTAGTGGTTGTACACAGCCACTGACAGCGTGCGCTTGGCCGGGTCTTGCCCGATCACGTATTGATCGAGGCTGGACTTGATCTCGCTGGGAATGGGCAGGTCAGACTTGATCGACTTGCTGCCGGGCCCTTCCGTGGGGGCCTCGTCGCGGATGATGTCGTTGCACAGCTCGATGCATTCATCGCAGATGAACACCGATGGCCCGGCGATGAGTTTCTTCACCTCATGCTGGCTCTTACCGCAAAACGAGCAGTACAGAACCTTTTCGCCCGAGGCGCCCTTCTTGTCTGCCATGAGTGTGTTGCGCAGCCCGCGGTTGCTGTGTGGGGCGGTGATGATAGTGCAAGCATTTGCACCGCCAGCGCACCGAAAAAAGCCCTTAGTCGGGGCTTCCAGCCCGGCGTGACGGCCGGGCTGGTGAAGGGCATCAGCTGCGCTTGTCGATGACCTTGTCGACCAGGCCGTAAGTCTTGGCTTCTTCGGCCGACATGAACAGGTCGCGCTCCATGTCGTTGGTGATTTTTTCCAGCGTCTGGCCGGTGCGTTCGGCGTACAGGCGGTTGAGCTGCTCGCGGGTCTTGATGATCTCGCGGGCGTGGATCTCAATGTCTGTGGCCTGGCCCTGCGCGCCACCCGAGGGCTGGTGAATCATGATCTTGGCGTTGGGCAGCGAGAAGCGCTTGCCCTTGGCCCCAGCCATCAACAAGAAGCTGCCCATGCTGGCGGCCATGCCCATGCACAGCGTGGAAACATCGGGCTTGATGAACTGCATGGTGTCAAACACCGACAGGCCCGAACTCACGCTGCCGCCCGGCGAGTTGATGTACAGCGAGATGTCCTTGTCGGGGTTCTCGCTCTCCAGGAACAACAACTGCGCGCACACCAGGTTGGCGGTTTGGTCGTTGACCGGGCCAACCAGAAAAATGATGCGCTCGCGCAGCAGGCGGCTGTAGATGTCGTAGGCGCGCTCGCCGCGACCCGACTGTTCGATGACGATGGGAACCATGCCCAGGCCTTGGGTGTCCAGTGCGCTCATGTTGGCTTGACGGCCGCGTGTGCGGCCTTCGTAAGAGATGTGGCGGCGATTATGTCGTGCAGGCACACAGCTGCACGGCGTTGAAATGGCACAGAACGGGCAGCCAAACCGGTGGCTGCATGCGCAGCGTCACTGCTGCTGCGTCATCAGCTCGTCGAACGGCACGGCCTTGTCGTTGACCTGGGCTTTGCCGAGCACGAATTCGGTGACGTTGTTCTCGATCACCGCGGCCTCCACCTCGGCCATGCGCTGGCGGTCGCCCAAGTACCAGCGCACCACATCGGCGGGCTTTTCGTAGCTCTGGCTGATCTCTTCGATGTGCGCCTGCAACTGCGCCGGCTTGGCCTGCAGGGCATGGGTGCGCACCAGCTCGGCCACCACCAGGCCCAGGCGCACGCGGCGCTCGCTTTGCGCCTGGAACAGTTCGGCCGGAATCGGCGCGGTGTCGGCGTCCTTCACGCCGCGCTGCTTCAAATCAGCCCGCGCCGCCAGCACCATGCGTTCGCGTTCGTTGTCCACCAACGCCTTGGGCAAATCCAGTGTGGCCACGCTCACCAGCGCGTCCATCACGGCGCCTTTGTTGCGCGCAAGCACACGAAACTTCACCTCACGCTCAAGGTTCTTCTGCACATCGGCGCGCATCGCTTCCACGGTGCCTGCCTTGATGTTCAGCGCCTTGGCGAAGGCCTCGTCCACCGCGGGCAGATGCTGCGCTTCGATCTTCTTCATGGTGACCATGAAGTCGGCTTCCTTGCCGGCCACATCGGCACCGTGATAGTCGGCCGGAAACTGCAGCGCGAAGGTCTTGGAGTCGCCCACCTTCATGCCGCGAACGGCCTTGTCGAACTGTTCCAGCATCTGGCCTTCGCCGATCAGGAACTGAAAGGCTTCAGCCTTGCCGCCGGCAAAGGTTTCGCCGTCGATCTTGCCTTCGAAGTCGATGGTGACGCGGTCGCTTTCCACCGCGCCTTCGGCCGCGGCGCGCTGGGCGAAGGTGCGGCGTTGCTTGCGCAGGATGTCCACCGTGCGGTCGACGGCGGCTTCGGTCACTTCGCTGCTGATGCGGTCAATCTGCACCCCGGCGAGTTCGCCCATTTGCACGTCGGGATAGACCTCGAAGATCGCGTCAAAGGCCATCTCGCCTTCGGTGGCAGCGCCTTCGGTTTGTTTGATGTTGGGCGTGCCGGCTACGCGCAGTTTGGCTTCGGTGGCAGCTTCGCTGAAGGCCCGGCCGACGCGGTCGTTCATGACCTCGTAATGCACCGAATAGCCGTAGCGCTGCGCCACCACCGACATCGGCACCTTGCCGGGCCGAAAGCCCGCCGCCTTGACGGTGCGTGACAGCTTCCTCAGCCGCGTTTCAACTTCGCTGCTGATGTCGGCCGCGGCCAGCCGCAGGGTGATGCGGCGCTCAAGTTTGCCCAGGGATTCAACGGTGACGGCCATGATGCGATCTCTTTGGATTGATGTGTGCTGGTGCGCGGGGCCGGACTCGAACCGGCACGCCGGTGAAGGCGTCAGGACCTAAACCTGGTGCGTCTACCAATTTCGCCACCCGCGCGGCGAGTTCTGAAAACAGCAGGGGAGTCGCGACCGGACTCCCCTGCATGAGCTGCGACAAACGCCGGCATTCTAACGGCGCGCTGCCAGCGCCTTGCGCGGCACGCGGAACCACGCCGCATACAGCGCCGGCAGGCTCAGCAGCGTGAGCGCCGTGGCCACCACCAGCCCACCCATGATGGCCACCGCCATGGGCCCCCAGAACACGCTGCGCGACAACGGAATCATGGCCAACACGGCGGCAGCCGCGGTGAGGATGATGGGCCGCGCACGGCGCACCGCGGCGTCCACCACGGCATCCCATGCCGCCACGCCGCGCGCGCGATCCTGCTCAATCTGGTCGATCAGGATCACCGCGTTGCGCATGATCATGCCCATCAGCGCGATCACGCCCAATAGCGCCACAAAGCCGAACGGCCGGTTCAGCACCAGCAGCGCCAGGGCCACGCCGGCAATGCCCATGGGCGCGGTGAGGAACACCAGCACCGAACGGCTGACGCTGTGCAACTGCAGCATCAACAGCGTGAACATGATGAACAGCATCAGCGGCACGCCCACGGCAATTGAGCCCTGGCCCTTGGCGCTTTCTTCCACGGCGCCGGCCACATCAATGCGATAACCCGGCGGCAGGCGGGCACGCAAGGGTTCGAACAGCGGGTTGACCTGCGCCGTGACCGTGGCGCCTTGAACGCCGTCGATCACATCGCCCTGCACCGTGACGGCGTAATCGCGCCCTTCGCGCCACAGCACGCCGGGCTCCCAGGCGAACTGGCCGTGGGCGATCTGCGCCAAGGGAATGTTGCGCCCGCTGGCCGAGGGAACGTAGGCACTGGCCAGGTCGCTGATGGCGTTGCGCTCTTGCAGCGGCTGGCGCAACACGATGTCGATCAGCGCGTCGCCGTCGCGGTACTGGCCCACCACGCTGCCGTTGTTGATGGTGCGCGAAGCCTGGGCGATGGCCTGGCTGCTCACGCCCAGGGCGCGCGCCTTGTCTTGGTCCACTTCGAGGCGCAGCACCTTGACCGATTCGTTCCAGTTGTCGTTCACCCCGCGCAGGTTCGGGTTGGCGCGCAGGATGGCCTTGGCTTCATCAGCCAGGGCGCGCAGCTTTGCCGGGTCGGTGCCGACGATGCGGAACTGCACCGCATACGGCACCGGCGGGCCGTTGGGCAGCAGCTTGACGCGGCCACGCGCTTCCGGGAACTCAGCCGCCAGCATGGCGGGCAGTTCTGCGCGCAGCCGGTCGCGCTCGGCCATGCTCTTGGGAATCAACACCATCTGGCTGAAATTGGTTTGCGGGAACACCTGGTCGAGCACCAGCACGAAGCGCTCGGCGCCGCTGCCCATCCAGGTGGTGACGTGTTCCACGCCGGCCATGGAACGCACACGCGCCTCCACCCGCCGCGTCACCGCTTCATTGGCCGCCATGCTGGTGCCTTCGGGGTACCAAAGGTCGACCAGCATGTCCAGCCGGCTGGAATCGGGAAAGAACTGTTGCTGCACCTTGCCCATGCCGGCCAGGCCCAGCAGCAGCGTGCCAACAGTCAAACCAATCGTTAACCAGCGGTGGTTCACGCACCAGCCTACCAGGGCGCGAAAGCGCAGGTACAGCGGCGTGTCGAACAACTCGTGCGGCGCGCCGGCTTGGGGCGCATGCTTGGGCACCTGAAGCAGCCGCGTGCCCAGGTAGGGCACGAAGTAAACCGAGGTCAGCCACGAAATGACCAAGGCCGCGGCGGTGACAGCAAAGATGGCGAAGGTGTACTCGCCCACCGCCGACTTGGCCAAGCCAATGGGCAGGAACCCCGCCGCGGTGATGAGCGTGCCGGTGAGCATGGGCATGGCCGTGGCCTCGTACGCAAAGGTGGCGGCGCGCACCTTGTCGTAGCCCTCTTCGAGCTTGCGCACCATCATCTCCACCGCAATGATGGCGTCGTCAACCAGCAAGCCCAGGGCGATGATCAACGAGCCGAGCGAAATTTTGTGCAGGCCCACGCCGGCATAAAAC
>JANOXU010000066.1:0-61272 GCA_031418595.1 Burkholderiales bacterium | reverse complement strand
GTGCCACGCGTGCGGCGTCATTGGAAATTTCCTTGCGCACGTGGCGCGCCCAGGGCTCCTTGGGGCCCCAAAAAGCATCGTTGCGCGCCAGCACCAGATCGCCCTTGGGCTGCCACGACACATATTTGTAGGGGCCGGTGCCCACGGCCGCCTTGCCGGAATTGAAGGCCTCGTTGGCCGACTCCTTGGTCAGCCCGGCCGCCGCCTTGGACGACACGATGAACAGGCGGATGAAGTCGTTGGGCAGGGTCGGCGCCGCACCGTCGGTGATCACATGCAGCGTAAACGGATCGATGATCTTGGTTTCCTTGACCCGACGCACATAGATCGTGGTGGGATTGGGGCCGGACACGACTGGGATGCGCTCGATCGAGAACTTGACGTCCTGCGCGGTGAAGTCGGAGCCGTCATGGAACTTGACTCCGCGGCGCAGCTTGAATTCCCAGGTGTTGTCGTTGATCACCTTCCAGCTCTCCGCCAGGCGCGGCTCCAGTTCCAGGCCGTCACCCGACCACACCAGCGTGTCGAACACATGTTTCAGCGCTTCGGCGTGCGAACCGGTGGCGGTGAAATGGGGGTCGATGGAATCCGGTCCGCCCCGAACGCCGATGGTGAGGGTTTGGGCAACCGCTGAAGTGACCAGTGCTGTGGCACACAGCACACCCGCGAAGAAAGAGCGCATGTAGATTCTCCAAAAGCCGGCACAACGCAAACCGCTGGCCTTGCAGCCCTGAATTTAATGCCGTCGCGCGCGCCCAGTCAATACCTTTTGGAACTAATTTTTTCATCCGGTCTGCACCAGAAGTGGTTTTTAGTCTCTTTTGGAACCTGAATTGGTGCGTCAATACGAGGAAGTGAAAAAATAGGTTCTCAATGGAACTTAAATTCGGTAGCATCCCAACCTTTACAGCAAAGACCGTACGTTTTGGAACTAACTTCCGGCATTCCGGACACCCACCCCGACCCGATGACCGCCGCCACCGGTGCCGAGTTGCTGGGGCGCCATCGCCTGGACGCGTTCACACACGCCCGCCTGTGGCGCAATCCGTGCGGGTTCTCGGCCCGCTTCAACTACCTTGGCCTGCGTTACAACACGCCACTGTATGGTTGGGTCCAGGAGCACTTCGACCTGTCGCGCGCAGAGTTCGTGGTGATCTACAGCCTGGGCCTTGTTGATGACGTCACGGCCAGCGAGATTGCCGCCTCGACCGCCTTCCCCAAGAACACGCTCAGTCGCGCCGTCAACCGCCTGGCCAAACTCGGCCTGATCCGCTGCCAGGTCGGTGCAACCGACCGGCGCCAGCAAAACCTGACGCTGACCCGCAAAGGCCGCGCCGTGCTCGACGAGGCCCTGCCGCGCTTCATCGCCCTGGAGGCCGAGATGCTGGCGCCGCTGAGCCTGGTTGAACAGGTAACGCTGTCCGCGTTGATGGCCAAGGTGGTGTTGGCCCTGTTCGAAGGGCCGGCGCAGGAGATACCGCCCCACAAGGCGCCAGTCAAGGCGCCCAACAAGCCGCCCAACAAGCCGCCACGCAAGCCCTGAAGGAGCCCCGCCCATGCGCATTGCCGAAATGAACTGGATGCAGCTGCAACGCCATGTGCAAGGCGAGCGCCGCGCGGTGTTGCCGATCGGCTCGACCGAACAGCATGGCTACCTGAGCTTGTGCGTTGACGCGATCCTGGCCGAGCGTGTGGCGGTGGAAGCGGCCGCGCCGATTGACGTGCCGGTGTACCCGGTGCTCAGCTACGGCTTCACGCCGAGTTTTGTTGATTACGCCGGCACCGTCTCGCTGCGCCTGACTACCTACTGTGCGCTGGTCTGCGACGTGCTCGACAGCATGGTTCGCACCGGCTTTCGTCACATCGTGATCGTCAACGGGCATGGCGGCAACGGGCCCGCGCATGGCGCCATCTTGGAGTGGCTCGACCTTAACCGCGGCGTGCAGGTCAAGTGGCACAACTGGTGGGCAGCGCCGCTGACGATGGGCAAAGTCAACGAGATCGACCCGCTCGCGTCGCACGCCTCGTGGATGGAAAACTTTGCCTGGACGCGCCTGGCCAACGCCCCGGTGCCCACGGCGCAAAAGCCCATGATCGACATGGCGCGCTACCAGCGCAGCGACCCGGGCGCCAAGAAGCTGCTCGTCGGCGACGGCAACTTCGGCGGCCTGTACCAGCGCACCGACGCCGAGATGCAAACCGTCTGGGACATCGCCGTGGCCGAGACCCGCGCGATCATCGCCAGCAACTGGGACTGACGCGCGTGCTGGCCTTCGTCATCCAACGCTTGCTGCAGGCCGGCGTGGTGATGATGGTCATTTCGGCCATGGTGTTCATCGGCGTCTACGCGGTGGGCAACCCGATCGACGTGATGATCGCGCCCGACGTGACGCAAGAAATCCGCGCGCAAACGATTCGCGCCTATGGCTTCGACAAGCCGCTCTGGCACCAGTACGCCACGTTCTTGCAGCGCCTGGCCACGGGCGACTTCGGGCGCTCGTTTGTCTACAACATGCCGGTGCTGGGCCTGATCTTGTCGCGCCTGCCGGCCACACTGGAAATCACGCTGGCCGCGGTGCTCGGCGCCACCCTGATCGGCATTCCGCTGGGCATGTTTGCCGGCTACGCGCCGCACAGCCGGCTGGCCAAAACGATCATGGGCCTGTCGGTGCTGGGCTTTTCGGTGCCCACGTTCTGGATCGGCCTGATCCTGATCTTCGTCTTCGCCGTCAACCTGGGCCTGCTGCCCGCCGGCGGCCGCGGTGAAACCGTGCCGCTGCTGGGGGTTGATTGGAGCTTTCTCACCGGCAACGGCCTCAAGCACATGCTGCTGCCATCGCTCAACCTGGCGCTGTTCAAGATGGCGCTGATGATCCGCCTGGCGCGCGCCGGCACGCGCGAGGTGATGCTGACCGACACCGTGCGCTTTGCGCGCGCCGCCGGTGAGAGTGAATGGACCATCCTGCGCCACCATGTGCTGCGCCTGATCGCCATTCCGCTGGTCACCGTTTTCGGCCTGGAACTGGGTTCGACGCTGGCCTTTGCGGTGGTCACCGAGACCATCTTTTCATGGCCCGGTGTGGGCAAGCTGATCATCGACTCGATCTCCACCCTCGACCGCCCGGTGATGGTGGCCTACCTAATGTTGGTGTCGCTCTTGTTCATCACCATCAACCTAAGCGTTGACATCGCCTACGCCGCGCTCGACCCGCGCTTGCGTGCGCGCAAGACAACATGACCCACATGACCCCACCGCCCGCCCGCGCGAATGCCGTTGAGAGCCCGTTGCGGGCCTTCATGCGCGAGTTTGCGCAAGACAAGGTGTCGGTGGTGGCGCTCACCGTGCTGGGCCTGATCGTGCTGCTGGCCTTGATCGCGCCGCTGATCACGCCGCAAGACCCGTATGACCTGTCCAAGCTGGTGTTGATGGATGCGCGCCGCCCGCCGGGCCATGTCGGCAGCCATGGTTTCACCCATTGGCTGGGCACCGACGCCCAAGGGCGCGACCTGTACTCGGCCATCCTCTACGGCCTGCGCATTTCGCTGCAGGTGGGCCTGATGGCCGGGGCCATCGCGTTCGTGCTCGGCGCCTCGCTGGGCACCCTGGCGGGCTTTGCCGGCGGGCGCACCGAAACGCTGATCATGCGCATCATCGACTTGCAACTGTCGTTCCCGGCGATCCTGCTGGCGCTGGTGCTGGCCGCCCTGCTGGGCCAGGGCAAGTGGCCATTGATCGCGGCCTTGGTGACAGCGCAGTACGCCTACTTCGCACGCACCGCCCACGGCGCGGCAACGGCAGAACGCTCGAAGGACTATGTCGAGGCCGCGCTGTCCACGCCGTTGAGTTCGGCCCGTGTCGCCTTTCGCCATGTGCTGCCCAACTGCATGCCGCCGCTGATCGTGGTGGCCACGGTACAGGTGGCCAACTCGATCGCGCTGGAGGCCACCTTGTCGTTCCTCGGCCTGGGCATGCGTGTGTCGGAACCCTCGCTGGGCAAGTTGATCGCCAATGGCTTCCAGTACATGTTGTCGGGCCGCTACTGGATTTCGATCTACCCCGGCATCGCCCTGATCGTGCTGATCGTGGCCATCAACCTGGTCGGCGACCAGATCCGCGACCAACTCAACCCGAGGCTGCGGCGATGAGCGGCGCAGGCACGGTGTTGCTGCAAGTGCGCGATCTGGCCACCGAGTTCGCCACGCGCGCCGGCGTGGCGCGTGCGGTCGACGGCGTGTCGTTCGACATCCGTGCCGGTGAAATCGTCGGGCTGGTCGGTGAGTCGGGTTCGGGCAAAAGCGTCACCGGCTATTCGGTGCTGGGCCTGATCGACCCCCCGGGGCGCATCGTCGGCGGCTCGGTGCGGCTCGACGGGCAAGAGCTGGTCGGCCTGCCCCACGCTCGCTTGCGCGCCCTGCGCGGCAAACGCATCGCCATGGTGTTCCAGGATCCGATGAGCACGCTCAACGCCGTGCTCACCGTGGCCACCCAAATGGAGCTGGCCATGCGCGCGCACGGCCGCCCTACACGAGCCCAGATGCGCCAGCGCTCGATCGAGGCCCTGGCCAAGGTCGGCATCCCCGACCCCGAACGCCGGCGCGACGCCTACCCGCATGAACTCTCGGGGGGCATGCGCCAGCGCGTGGCCATCGCCATCGCCTTTCTCAACCAGCCGGGCCTGGTGATTTGCGACGAACCGACGACCGCGCTCGATGTTTCGATCCAGGCGCAAATCTTGGTCGAGATGCGCACGCTGGTGCGTGAGGCCGGCGTCAGCCTGGTCTGGATCAGCCACGACTTGGCCACTGTGTCGGTGCTGGCCTCGCGGCTGCTGGTGATGTACGCCGGGCGCTTGATCGAAGAAGGGCCAACCGGCGAGGTGCTGCGCCGGCCGCACCACCCTTACACCCAAGGCCTGATCGACAGCCTGCCCTCGCGCGCCGCGCCGGGGCGTGACTTGTTGCAGATTCCGGGCTCGACACCTTCACTCACCGCGCTGCCCAGCGGTTGCGCCTTCAAAGACCGCTGTGCCCACGCCAGCGCCGCTTGCGACACGGCGCCGCAGCAGTCGGTCGACCAGGCGCGCACCTGGCGCTGTCACCACCCGCTGCATCGGGCGCCTGCGCCCAGCGCGCAGCTTGGCTGATGAACGCGGCCCGCGGCTTCATCGAACTGAGCGCCATCACGCGGCGCTTCACCTCGGTGCCACCGCTCACCGAACGGCTGGCCCGGCGCCTGACCGGCATGCCTGCTGACGCAACCGTGGTGCATGCGGTGGAAGACGTTTCGCTGGCCATTGCCCAGGGCGAAACGCTGGGCCTGGTGGGCGAGTCGGGCTGCGGCAAGTCAACCCTTGGCCGCGTGGCGGCAGGCATCTTGCAAGCCACCCTGGGCCAGGCGCTGATCGACGGCACACCAGTGATGGTGGCCGGGCGCAAACGCACGACGCGCATCCAGATGGTGTTCCAGGACCCGTACGCCTCGCTCAACCCGCGCATGCGTGTGGGCGAGATCGTCAGCGAAGGCCCGCTCGCGCATGGCTTGATCTCCCCCGCGCAGGCCCCAGGCGATGTGCTGCGCTGGCTAGAGGCGGTGGGCCTCGACGGGCAAGCCGCACAGCGTTTCCCGCACCAGTTTTCAGGCGGCCAGCGCCAGCGGGTGGCCATCGCGCGCGCCCTGGCCATGCGGCCCGACGCGCTGGTGTGCGATGAGCCGGTGGCCTCGCTGGATGTGTCGATCCAGGCGCAGATCATCAACCTGTTCCTGCAGCTGCGCCGCGAGCTGAACCTGACCATGCTGTTCATCAGCCATGACCTCAGCGTGGTGCGCCATGTGAGCGACCGTCTGGCCATCATGTACCTGGGCCGCATCGTCGAACTCGGCCGCACCGAAGACATCTTTCGTGCCCCGCGCCACCCCTACACCCGCGCCCTGCTCGACAGCGCGCCCCGGCTCGCCGCGCACGGCGCGCCGGTGCAAGACATCCGGCCGATCCGCGGCGAACTGCCCTCGCCCATCAACCCGCCGCCGGGCTGCGCGTTTCACCAGCGCTGCGCCCATGCCCAGGCGCGCTGCCAGAGCGAATTGCCCCGGCTGCAACCCGCGGGCGAGCTGCGCGACGCCGCCTGCCACTTTCCACTGGAGTGAGAGCGCCATGAATGCCATTGACAGCGACAGCATGCCGCCCTGGGCCTGGCCTGAAAACGAATGGCGCAAGCGCGTCAACCAGGTGCGCGCGGGGCGCAGCCTGCGCCCGCCAAGCTGGCCAGGTGGCGCGCGTTGCGCGGTGGCGTTGTCGTTCGACAGCGACCATGAAACCAATGAGCTGCGCGACGGCGGCAAGTCGATCGGTCGCATGTCCTGGGGCCAATACGGCAGCCGGGTCGGCGTGCCGCGCATCCTGGCGTTGCTCGAACGCTGCGCGGTGCCGGCAAGCTTCTTCGTGCCGGCGGTGGCGGCCATGCTGTACCCCGACGAACAGCGCCGCGTCATCGCCGAAGGGCATGAAATCGGCCTGCACGGCTGGATTCACGAACTCAACTCGGTCTTGCCCGGAAAAGACGAGCGTGATTTGCACCTGCGCGCATCCGACACCCTGACCCGCATCACCGGCGTGCGCCCGGTGGGCATGCGCACGCCTTCTTGGGATTTCTCGCCAGCCACCTTGGCCATTCAGCGCGAAATGGGCCTGCTCTACGACTCTTCACTGATGGCCGACGACGACCCTTATGAGCTGAACCACGACGGCGAGCCCACCGGCATCGTCGAGCTGCCGGTGGAGTGGATTCGCGACGACGCGGTGTACTTCAACATGAACCGCTTCCAGGCCCTGCGGCCGTACACGGCGCCCACCACCGTGCTCGACATCTTCCGCCGCGAGTTCGACCAGGCCTGGGCCGAAGGCGGCCTGTTCCTGCTGACCATGCACCCGCATGTCATCGGCTACAGATCGCGCATCTTCATCCTGGAAGAACTGATCCGCCACATGCAGGCCCAAACTGGGGTTTGGTTTGCCACGCACCGTGACGTGGCGCGGCATGTCAAGGCGCTGATCTGAGCCGTGGCACTTCGAGCGCCATGGCGTCCGCAGGAGACACCTGAGTCACCCCCCCTATGCAGCGCGGCGCTGGGCCACCCGTGCCGGTCCGCAATCCCCCTATGCGGCCGGCACCGCCCCACGCCATGAACCGCGCACCCGGAAACAGTCACTTTTGAGCGCTGGCAACAGCCCAGTACTGCGACCCATAGGGCTCCTGATCCTGCGGCGGCAGCTTGTCTCGAACGTTACCCCCAACCAGCGCTGGCCACTCCCGCACCCTCGCCCAGCCGCGCCGCCGCCGCCGCAGCCCACACCTTGGCCGCCGTGTACGGCATGTCCAGCGCCTGAATGCCCAGCGGCCGCAAAGCATTGATCACCGCGTTCGACAAGGCCGGCAGCGAGCCGCTGCAGCCGGCTTCGCCCACGCCCTTGGCGCCGAGCAAGTTGGCCTGCGTGTCCACCTGCAAGGTTTCGCGCTGCATCACGGGCAGGCAGCCCAGGCGCGGCAGGGCGTAGTCCATCAGCGAGCCGGTGAGCAACTGGCCGCTGGGGTCGTACACCACCTGCTCGCAAAAGGCCTGGCCCCAGCCTTGCACCACACCGCCATGCACCTGGCCGGCCACCAGAAGCGGTGAGATCACCGTGCCCAGGTCGTCCACCGCCACGTAGTTCACCACTTGCGTGACGCCGCTGCGCGGGTCGATCTCGACCTCGGCGAAGTGGCAACCGTTGGGGAAGGTCATGCCCGATTTGGCCTCGCCGGTGGCCTTCAATGTGGCCAACTGCGCAGGGCTCAAGCCGGAGAGGCACTCGCGCATCGACAGGGCCGGCGCCGCGTTGCTGGCCTGCTGCCAACGGCCGGCTGCAAAAACAACTTGCTCAACCGGACACGCCCACTGAGCGGCCACCATCGGCCGGGTCTGTTCGATCAAGCGCAGGCACAAGTCTTTCACCGCACTGCCCGCGCCATACAGCGAGCGCGAGCCGCCGGTGCCGTTGCCCACCAGGCTGCGCGCCGGGTCGCCGGCGATGTAGCGCACCTGGCTGGCGGGCAGGCCCAGGCTGCTTTCAACGATCTGCGCGAACGAGGCTTCATGCCCCTGGCCCGAGCTGCCGGTGACGCCGTAGACCATCAGCACACCTTGCGGCGAGAACTCGCCCTGCACCTGGTCTTTGGCCGCGCCGCCGGCGCCCGAGGCTTCAACGTAGCTGGCCAGGCCGATGCCGCGCAGCTTGCCGCGCTGCTTGGCTTCAGCCCGGCGCTGCTCGAACGTGGCGTGATCGGCGAGTTGCACAGCGCGGTCCATCACACGCGCAAAGTCACAGCGGTCGTACTCGGTGCCGTTGGCCGTGCGGTACGGAAAGTCGGCCGGCGCGATGAAGTTCAAGCGCCGCAGTTCGACCGGGCTGAAGCCATGTTCGTGCGCGGCATGGTCGATCAAACGTTCGACTGCATAGGCGATGTCAGGCCGCCCGGCGCCGCGGTAGGCCGACACCGGCACGGTGTGGGTGAACACCAGCTCGCTCGTCATGTACAGCGCCGGCACCTTGTACGCGCCGCCCATGGTGATGCTGAGGTTGCGCGTGCCGATGAAGGTGCTGAAGTAGCAGTTGAAGGCGCCCAGGTCAGCCTGGTCATGAAAGCGCATGGCCAGGATGCGGCCCTGCGCGTCGAGCGCCACTTCACCGTCGAGCACCAGCGCGCGGCCGTGCCAGTCGCTCAAGAACACTTCGCCGCGCCCACCCACCCAGCTCACCGGGCGGTTCAGGCGCCTGGCGGCCAGCACCAACAGCGCGTGTTCGCTGTACGGCCCGCCACGCAGGCCGAACGAGCCGCCCACGTCTTGGGTGGAGATTTCAAGCTGCTCGGCGGGCACGCCGGTCAGCGCGGCCAGGGCGGCCTGCATGCCCAGCATGCCTTGCGTGGGCGTGTGCACGCGCGTGCGGCCCGTGGCCGAGTCGTGCACCGCCACCACGGCGCGCGGCTCCATCGGCATGCCAATCAGGCGTTGGCTGTGCACGCGCATGCGGCTGGTGTGCCGGGCCACTTTGAAGGCCGCCTCCACCGCCGCACGGTCGCCGTGCTCAAAGTGAGCCGACAGGTTGCCGGGCGCCGCTTCATGCACGCTCGGTGCGCCGGGTGCGCGTGCGGATGAGAGGTCGGTGACCGCATCAAACGTGTCGTACTCGATCTCGGCGCGCTCGGCGGCGTCTTGCGCCAAGTAGGCTGAATCGGCCAGCACCATGGCAATGGGTTGGCCGACGAAGTGCACTGTGTCGCGCGCTAACACCGGCATGCGAACCACTTTCTGCGCCTGGCCGTCGATGCTCTTCACGGCGTGGGCGTTGGGCAGGTCTTGCGCGCCGAATTGGGCCACGTCATCCGCCGTGAGCACGGCGTGCACGCCCGGGGCCTGGGCCACCGCCGCCAGATCGAGCCGCATGATGCGCGCGTTGGCATGCATCGAGCGGATCACGTACGCATGCAGCATGCCCGGGTAGTGGTGGTCGGCGGTGAAGCGGCCCTGGCCGGTGATCAGGGCATGATCTTCGCGCCGGGCGTAGGCCACGCCTTCGGCCAGTTGCGCGGCAGCGGCAGGCACGTTCATGGTGCCACCCCACTCAGCACCCGCGCCGCCTGGCGCACCGCCTGGGCGATGTGGAGGTAGCCGGTGCAGCGGCACAGGTTGCCGGCCAGGCCTTCGGCGATCTGTTCATCGCTGGGCCGCGGGTGGGCCTTGAGCAGGCTAACGGTTGACATGATCATGCCGGGCGTGCAAAAGCCGCATTGCAGCGCGTGGCATTCAGTGAACGCCGCTTGCACTGGGTGCAGGCCGGCGGGGCCATTGCTGGCGGCCAGGCCTTCAATGGTGGTGACCGCGCAGCCCTGCGCTTGCAGCGCCAGCATGCTGCACGACTTCACCGCTTCGCCGTCGAGCAGCACGGTGCAGCAGCCGCACTGGCTGGTGTCGCAGCCCACATGGGTGCCGGTGAGGCCGCAGGTGTCGCGCAGCAGGCTGGACAGCAGGGTGCGCGCTTCCACCTCCGCGTGCAAGGGCTGGCCGTTCAATTCAATCGTTAGTTTCATCGTGCTTGCTCGCAAAGGTGAGCGCTCAGACGAGCGAATTCAGGGCTTGTTCGAACATCAGCGTGGCCAGTTGCGCGCGGTAGGCGCCGGGCGCATGCAGGTCTTCCAACAACTCGGGGTGATCGAAGCGTGCCGTGGCCAGGCCCTGCGCCCACGCCGCTTCGGCCGCTGGCCAGCGGCACACGCTGGCGGCCGCGCCGGTGACGGCCACGCGGCGCTGGCCAGCGCCGAAATCGGCCACGTACACACCGGCCATGGCGTAACCCGTGGCCGGGTGGGCGAACTTGGCGTAGGCGCTGCGCTGTGGCACGGCAAAGCGCACGCCGGTGACGATTTCGTCGGCCTCTAACGCCGTGGTGAAGGTGCCTTGAAAAAAGTCTTGCGCCGCCAGCTCGCGCTGCGTCGTCACCACCACGGCGTTCAGCGCCAGCAGCGCGGCCGGGTAGTCGGCCGCCGGGTCGTTGTTGGCCACCGAGCCGCCCAGCGTACCGCGCGCGCGCACCTGCGCGTCACCAATGCCGCCGGCCAGCCGCGCCAGGCCCGGCAACGCTTGCTGCACGGTGGCGCTGCGTGCCACCTCGGCGTGGCGCATGCCGGCGCCGAGCCAAAGCTGGCCAGCTTGCAGCTCGATGCCGCGCAGCTCGGGCAGGCGTGAGATGTCGAGCAGCAGCGACGGTGCGGCCAGCCGGTGCTTGAGCACCGGAATCAGCGTCATGCCGCCGCCCAGCAGCTTGGCTTGCGGGTCGGCAGCCAGGGCGTGCTGCGCTTGGGCCACCGAAGTGACGAGTTGGTATTGCAGTGGGTTCATGGTGCGCAGGAGTGGGCCAACGCGAAGTGAGGCGGTGGCGGCAGGCGGGGGGCTGTCATGGTAGGCCCTGCGCGGGGCCTGGCACGGCCCGCGCCGCGCGCCGTGGCATCTGGCTCAGGCCCGCGGCAGCGGCGTGCGCACGGCAGCCGTCAATCGAGCTTAACGCCCAGGTCCACCGCAATCTTCACCCACACCGGCACGTCGCGGTCCCAGTCGCGGCGCGTGTCGGCCAGATTCTTCGGCTTGTTCGGGATGCCGAAGTTTTCGCGCAGCTTTGCCGCCGGCTCGCTGTTGGCGCCTTGCATGACCACGCGCGACAGCGTTTGCAACACCGCCTCAGGCGTGCCCGAGCGCGCCATCAGCGCCAGCCCGCCTTCCAGTGGCACCAAGGCGCCTTGCACGCCTTGTTCGATCAAGGTGGGCACCTCGGGCAGCCGCGGGCTGCGGTAGTTGCCTGTGACGCCGATGGCCTTCACGCCGCGCTGCGCCACGGTGTTGTAGGCCTGGTAGCTGCCCACGGCCACTTGCAGCTGGTTGCCGGCGATGTCGACCCACATCGGCGCTTCACCACGGTAATGCACGGCCAGGATCTTCAACCCGTCGGTGCGGCTGAACTGGTCGGCCAACAGGTGCGGGTACGAACCCGGGGCATACGACCCCATGGACAAGTCTTTGCCCTTGGCCCAGTTGATGAAGTCCTTCAGGTTGGATGCAGGCACGTTCGGCGCCACGCCCACCACCAAGGGGCCCGATGGAAACACGGTGATCGGCGTCAGATCTTTGTCCAGGTCGTAGGGCAGCTTGGTGTACAGCACGCGGTTGGTCATGACCGTGCCGGTGGTGGTGACCAGCAAGGTGTGGCCGTCGACCGGCGCTTTGACCACCGTGTCGATGCCGATCACGGCGCCGGCGCCGGGCTTGTTTTCAACCAGCACCTGCGCGCCCAGTTGCGTGGTCAGTTGTTCGCCGAACAGCCGGGCGTAGGCGTCGGTCAGGCCGCCCGGCGGGAAGGGCACGATGATGCGGATCGGCTTGCTCGGCCAGCTTGCCGCCGGCCCGGCTGCTGCCTTGCCGGGCTGCGCAAAGGCCCGCGGCAGCGCCAACATGCCGCCCACGGCCAGCGAAGCAGTGACGAAATGGCGGCGGCTGGGCGGGCGGATGCTGGGCATGTCGATGGGGCTCCGGGTGTGATGGCGGTGGTGCGGTGCGTTGCGGCGGGGCCTCACATGGTCTTCGGCCGGCGGCCCATTGGGCAGGCGGGTTGACCCTGAGCCGGCCGTTGGGGGCGCGGCTTCGCTGGCGCGGCTGCGCTGTCATCGCCCAGTGCGCGCACGCCGCGAACGGCTGGGCCTTGGATGAGGGGTGGTGGGCGGTAGAGCCCTTTGCGGCCACAAAGCTAGGCTAGCCTTGTGAAGCCGCACAAACGCATGGGCCAACAGCACCGGCCCGCGCTGTTACAGCGGGAATGCATGGCGTGCGCTTCGTTCGCCCAGCCCTGCCAACACGTCAAACTCAGAAAGACTCCATGACCAAGAACGCCAGCCTTCGTTGCCGCCGCGCCGCCCCCACCTGGGCGGCGTTGGCCTTTTGCGTCGCACTCCAATCGGCCTGGGCCAAAGGCGAACCCGCCGTGCCGCTTGATCTCAGCGCCAACCCGGCCAGCGCCAGCGTGGCGGCGTTCAAGAGCACCGACGCTGCGCGTGGCAAAGGCGTGCGGCGCATTGCCATTCCGTCGATCCAGATTGAGTTCGTCACCAGCTCCAGCGCCAGCGCCAGCGCCACGGAAATCGGGCGCTCGGGCTCGGCGGGTGTTTCGGCAACCTACAAGCTCGTGGGTGTGGGCGGCAACGACATGCAGGCCATTGCCGACCGGCTGCTGAACGACTTCAACACCGGCTTGGCCGCTGCCGGTTTTGAAGTGGTCAGCGCCGCCGAAGTGCAGCAAACGGCAAGTTATCGCAAGCTCATCGCCAACGCCAAAGCCGAGCCGATGGTGCGGGGCTCGGGTGACACGCAAAGCATCCTGGTCGGGCCGGCCTCGCTGCCGCTGTACGGCATCGCACCGGCCAGCGGCAGCGGCGGCGTGATGTCAGCCCTGGCCGGCATCAGCAACGTCACGGGCATGATTTCAAGTGCGCTCGAAGTGGCCGAACTGCAAAAGGAACTCAACGCGGCGGTGCTGTCGCTGCGCCTGCGGGTCAGCTTCGTTGATTTGGAAAGCAGCAGTTCCAGTTTTCTGGGGCGCATCTCCGGCACCGCGTCGGTCAAAGGCAAGCTCAGCGCCACCTTGACCGAGGCCGCTTTGACGCTGGCGGTGGCCGATGGCGGCACAAACAACATTTCGCTCAGCCGCCCGCTGGTCTTGCCCGGCGAGGCCATCAAGGAAGTGCGCGATGTCTCGTCGGTGGCGGCGAACGTCGGCCTGGCCGTGTTGTCGATGGCCATCGGCCGCGGCGGCAGCCAAAGCGTGAAGGAACACGAAGCCGTGGCCGACCCGCAGCAATACCGCGAAGCCCTGGGCACCAGCCTGGGCGCGGTGCGGGCCATGCTGGTGGCGCGCTTGAGCGCCGAGCGTTGACCATCGAGCGGCGCTGAGTCACTGAATCACCTCGTCGGCCCGCAACAGCAGCGACGGTGGAACGGTCAGCCCCAGTGCGCGCGCCGTGGCCAGGTTGATCACCGTTTCGAACCTGGCCGGCTGTTCCACCGGCATCTCGGCGGGCTTGGCGCCGTTCAAGATGCGGGCGATGAAGCTGGCCGAGCGCCGGAACTGCGCCACCAGGTCGGTGCCGTAGCTGAGCAGCCCGCCGGCACGCACATAGTCAGCCGAGTAGTGGATGGCCGGTAGACGGTGGCGCAGTTCCAGCTCGGCCACTTGCTGCCGGTGGGCATAGATCAGCGACCCACCCACGACGAAGCAGGCCTGCACGCCCGCGCGGCGCAGCGCTTCGAACGCGGGCTCGATATCCTGCTGTTCGCGCACTTCCGGCGCGATGATCAACTGCAAGCCCAGCAAGCGCGCCGCGTCGCGCAGGGATGCCGGGTCGAAAGCCAAACCCTGTTGCAGCAGCACGCCCACCAGCGTGGCCTTGGGCACCAGTTCCTTCAACATGGACAGCATCTTGCCCCTGACGTCCGGGCTCGCCTCGTTGGTCAGGCCCGTGATGTTGCGGCCCGGGCGGGCGAAGCTGTCGATGAAGCCATTACGCACCGGGTCCACGTCCAGCACCATGACGATCGGAATGGTCGAAGTCGCCTGCTGGGCAGCAGCGATGGCGCCGTTCGTGCTGGCCACCATCACGTCCACCGGCAGCGCCGCCAACTCGGCCGCCACCGTCGGCAGTGCCGTCATCGCCCTGCCGATCCAGCGGTAATCCAACGCCACGTTGCGACCGTCGACAAAGCCCAGCTCGCGCAGGCCTTCCGTCTGCGCAAGCACCAGGTGCTTGGACAGCGCGGGGTCACCGATGGCAAGAAAACCCACACGCTGGCGCGGTTGGGCCCAGGCCCACCCAGCAGCCCATGACGGCGGCAGCGCGGCGGCCAGGAGCATGCGACGCTGGAGACTCATTGCAGCACCTCGTCAGTTGGAAGCAACCGTGATGGCCGGCTCGGCCGCCACGAGCCGAACCGGCGTGGGCTGATTGTCCTGCGCTGCGCTGCGTGCCGCCAGGCCTGTCACGCCCGACAGGTCACGCCCAGGCTCGCCACAAGAACCCAACACCGCCGAGCACCACCACCGTTTCCATCGCCGCGGTGTGCAGGCGCGGTGGTATCAGCTTGAGCAGCCGGCGCGCGACGAAGGCGCCTGGCATGGTGCACAGGCCGATCAAGATGCCGGCCACCGCCAACGAAGCATCAAGCCGCGCCAGGCTGCCGAAGATGGCCACCTTGAACAAGCCCATGATGGCCGAGATGGTGGCGTCGGTGGCGATCAGCGCCGCACCTTGCACGCCGCCGGCCATGAGCATTGAAATCAAAATCACGCCAGCACCCGTCATGCCGCCGTTGATGAAACCGAAGGCTGCACCGGCGGCGATTTCGCCGCGCGCACCCAGCCCCAGTTGGGCGCGTTGCAACCAGCGCCGCAGCGGCATGCTGGCCAGCAGGAACAGGCCAATCAACAGCGCCACGCCGCGCGCTTCGAGCAAGGTGTAGCCCCAGGCTCCGGCCATGCAGGCCGGCAGGCCCAGCAGCAGCACGCGGCGCACATGCGGCCATTCAATGTCGCGCCTGAACGCCAGCACCCGGCTGCCGTTGTTGAGGATCATGGCCAGCGCCATCACCGGCACCACGTTGGCCACACCCACCACCGGCGCCAGCACCACCGGCAACACCAGCCCGGTGCCATAGCCGGCCAGCCCGCCCAAGATTGATGCGGCAAATGCCACCACGCCCACCAGCAGCCATTGCAGCAGTTGGGCATCACCAAGGGGCAGGCCAAGGGCGGTGTTCACGCGGCGCGCATTGTCGCGCCGTGCCTGTCTATCGGCGCCGCGCGGCGCCAGGGCCGCGGCGGCCGCGGCTACGGCATCAAGGCTGCCGCTGCCTTGATCGCCTGGCGGATGCGGCCATAGGTGCCGCAGCGGCACATGTTTTCAATCGCGTCGATGTCAGCATCGCTCGGCGTGCGCTTGCGGTTGAGCAGGTCGACCGCGGCCATGATCTGGCCCGGCTGGCAGAAGCCGCACTGCGGCACATCGAGGCTCAACCAGGCCTGTTGCACCGGGTGCAGCGTGCTGCCATTCGGCCCGGAAGCCAGGCCTTCGATGGTGGTGATCTTCTTGCCCTGCATCTGCGACACCTTCGTGGCACAAGGGGTCACGGCCTTGCCGTTGACCAAGCAAGTGCAGGCCTTGCACACGTTCACGCCGCAGCCGTACTTCGGCCCGGTGATGCCGAGCTTGTCGCGCAGCACCCACAGCAGCGCCATGTCGGCCGGTGCATCCACGGCAACGGCCTGGTTGTTCACGTTCAGGTTGTAGATGGGCATGGCGTGCTCCTTCAGACGAAAACGGGTGCGGGCAACTGGCCGGCGGGCGTGGGCGTGAACGCCGGCTGCGCATTCAGCGGGAACTTGCGCGGCGCGCGCCCGGTGGCACGCGCGTAGGCGTTGGCGATGGCCGCCGAAGGTGCGGACATGCCCACTTCGCCCATGCCGGCAATCGGGTCGCCGACGTTGGGCATGATGATCACTTCCACCTGCTTCGGAAAGTCTTTCATCTTGGCGAAGCGGTACTGGTTGTAGCTGCCTTCCTGGATCAGGCCGTCCTTGATCGTCAGCCCGGCGTTGAGGATCAGCGAGATGGCTTCGGCCAGGCCGCCGTGCACCTGCTGCTCGATGCCGGAAGGGCTGATCGGTTTGCCCACGTCGATCACGATCGTGGCGCGTGTAACCTTTGAGTTGAGCGGGTCGCGGCCGTCGAGTTCGACGATGCAGGCCGTGAACGCGCGCGACTCCATGTGCACGCCCACGCCCTGCGCAAAGCCGGCCGGCATCGCCTTGCCCCATTGCGCCGCGCCGGCCACGCGCTGCAGCACGGCCTTGGCCCGGGGCAGACGCAGAAATTCAAGGCGGAAGGCCACCGGGTCCTTGTTCAGCCGCTTGGCAATCTCATCGACCACGATTTCTTCAACCGTGCGCGCCGGCATGATGTGCACCGAGCGGTACGACACCGTCGGCAGGTCCAGCGCCACCGGCACCAGCAGCTTGTTGCTGACACCAAAGTTGTAGGGCGAGGTCACCATGGTCTTGAAGAAGAACTCCTCGTAGCCCAGGTTGCCCACGGTCTGCTGCACCATTGGCGGCAGCGAGCCGCCCAGCGCGGTGACCTTCTCGCCATAGCCGTGGCGCGCATCAAGCCGCACGATGCCGATCGACTGCTGGTAGCTCAGCACGTTGCCCGGCGCCAGCAGCGTGGGTGGGATCAACGCGGCGCGCACCTTGTGAAACTGCGGCGGGCGGCTGCGCGTGTGGCGCACATCGTCACTGCGGTGGTACATCAGCTTGCAGATGCGCCCGGTGAGCCTGGACACCTGCGCGGCCACTTGCACCGGGTCCCAAAACAGGCGCCGGCCGAACGCGCCGCCGCTGGGAATGCAATGCGCCGTGACCGCGCTTTCGGGCAGGCCGAGGTCGGCCGCGGTGGCCTGTAGCGTGACGATGGGGCATTGCATGCCGGCCCAGATCTCGCAGCGGTTCGGCTTGGCATCAACGATGGCGCATTCCACTTCGAGCGGGCAATGCGACGCGGCCGGAAACTCGAACTCGGCATCGACCGCGATCGTGCCAGGTGGCGCCGGCAACTGCGGCGGCAGCGCGGCCTTGAGCTGGGCCTGAATGGACGCATCGGACAAGCCCTTGTTGGCGCCATCGGCCCAGGTGATGTCCAGCGCGCGGCAGGCGTCCCAGGCCTGGCCGAAGGTTTCGGCCATCACTGCCACGCCGGGCGGGAACGGCACCACGGTGCCGCCTTCGGGAATGGTCTCAACCGCCACCACACCGGGCATGGCCAGCACCGCGCCGCGGTTGTTCACGCGCAGCACCTTGCCGCGAATTTGCGACGGCATGCGCATCATGGTGGGCACGGCGCCGGGCACGTCCACATCCATCGTGAACTTCTTCTTGCCGGTCACGATGTCCAGCGCATCAAGCTTGGGCACGCGCTTGCCGATCACCTGGAATTGCGCAGGATCGCTGGGCGTGCCGGTGCCGGGCAGCAGGCCGGCCTTCAAGCGCGCCGCCGCCACCAGCGGCTTGATGAAAGGCTCGAAGGAACGCACTGATGATGAGCCGCCGGTGATCTGGTTGCACACCAGCTCCGGCTGCGCATCGGCCGACTTCACCACCACCTTGCTCAGCGGCACTTGCGCCTCTTCAGCAATCATCATCGCCAGCGCGGTGGCGATGCCGGTGCCCTGCTCCAGCCGTGGCATCTCGAAGGTGTAGGTGCCGTCTGCACCGAGCGCGAGTTTTACCAGCGGCATGGTCGGCGCACTGGCCTGCACGATGGAATCAGCCACGTCATAGTTGTCCACCGAATCGGGCGGCGTCAACGGCAGTGGCGCGGCCACCGCCGTCGAAGGCGTCACGGCCAGCCCCAGCGCCGTGCCCACCATCGGCGCCGCGGCGCCATAGGTCAACACGCTGCGCCGGCTGATGCCGCTGCCACTGGGGCGCTGCGCAAGCGGCGGATCGAAGGGGATCGGTCTCGGGTCGTTCATGGCAGCTTCCTGGTGTGGTGACGCAGCAATGGTGTTGAAATCCAGCGCAGCAAGTTGTCGTTGCAACGACAACCCTGTGATCGCCGAGGCCGCAAACGTGTCGGCGACCGGCTCGTGTGGGTGTAGGAGAACAGCCCATGACGACGCTGGAAACGATGCTGCGCCGCAGCCTCTGGGCCGCCACGCTGAACCCCGATGAGCTGGACCGCGCGGTGCATGAAGCGCATGAACGCCGGCTGGCGGTGGGCGGGCACGCCATGGTCTGCGGCGAGCCGGCCGATGAATGGGTCGGCGTGATCGAAGGGCTGCTCAAGATGTCGGTCTCGCAACCCGACGGCAAGCATCCCACCTTTACCGGCGTCACCGCCGGCGGCTGGGCCGGCGAAGGCTCGTTGCTCAAACCCGGCCGCTGGCGCTACGACGGCGTGGCGGTGCGCCCCACCCGCATCGCCTGCGTGCCGCGCGCCACCTTCGAGCGCCTGGTATCGACCAGCCTGGCGTTCAACCGCTTCTTGCTGTCGCACCTGAACGCCCGCTTGAGCCTGTTCATCGGCCTGGTCGAATACGACCGCCTGCTCGGCCCGGACGCGCGCATCGCACGCTGCCTGGCCAGCCTGTTCAACCCCGACCTGTACCCGCGCTCGGACCACTGCATTCAGCTCAACCAGGAAGAGATCGGCCTGCTCGCGGGGGTGTCGCGGCAACGCGCCAACGAGGCGCTGCACCAGCTTGAACACGCCGGGCTGTTGCGCCTGGACTTCGGCAGCGTCACCGTGCTCGACCTGCCACGGCTGCGCGGCTATCACGGCGCGTCGAAGGCGCGCGCGGCGGGCAAGGCGAGCGCGCCGTAGCACCGCAGCGCCGACGCGCCAGCGCGCTGACCGCAGCGGCATGCCGACCGGCCAGCATGCCAGTGTGACCGCCGCCGCATCGGCTTACTACCGCTCGGTATATTGCGCTACGATATGGAATATCACTGGTGCCCACCCATGTCCATTCCTGCACCTGCCGCACCGGGCGGCCCTGTTCTTTCGCGCCCCGCGCTGCAAGGCGTGCGCGTCATTGAACTCGGCACGTTCATCTCGGCGCCCTTCGCCGCCACGCTGCTGGCCGACTTCGGCGCCGATGTCATCAAGCTCGAACTGCCCGGCGAGGGCGACCCCATGCGCACCATGGGCGCGGCGCCGGCGGGCGACAGCAGCAGCTACTGGTGGCGCAACATGGGCCGCAACAAGCAATCGGTGGCGCTTGATGTGCGCGTGCCCGAGGGCCGCGAATTGCTGGGCCGCTTGCTGCAATCAGCCGAGGTGTTGATCGAGAACTTTCGCCCCGGCACGCTCGAACGCTGGGGCATCACGCCGGCGTGGCTGAAGACGCAGCGCGCCGATCTGATCATGGTGCGCATCAGTGGGTTCGGCCAAGATGGGCCGTGGCGCAACGTGCCCGGCTTTGACCGCAGTGCGCAAGCCTTTTCGGGCCTGGTGCATGTCACCGGCGAGGCCAACAGCCCGCCGCAGCAAGCCGGCCTGCCGGTGTGTGATTTCACCACTGGCCTGTGGGCCGCCTTCGGCGCCGTGGTGGCCTTGCTGGGGCGGCAGCGGCAGGGCCAGCAGGGTGGCAATGAAGTCGACCTGGCGTTGTACGAAAGCATGATTCCGTTTCTGAAAGACATGCCACAGCGCTACCGCCACCAAGGGCGCATCACCGAGCGTACGGGCAACACGCCCGACTACGTGGCCCCGGGCGGCGCCTACCGCAGCGGCAGCGGCGAGTGGCTGTTCATCAGCGGCACCGGCGACCGCGTCTTTGCGCGGCTGATGGACGCGATTGACCGCGCTGATTTGCGCCAGTTGCCCGAGTTGCAGCACAACGCCAGCCGCGTGGCCAACCGGGCCTTGATTGATGGCGCGATCAACGCCTGGCTGGCGCCACGCAGTGCCGATGAAGCCGTGCAAGCCTTGATGGCCGCAGACGTGCCGGCGGTGAAGATCCACAACATTGCCGACCTGATGAACCACCCGCAGGTGCGCGCGCGGCAACTTTGTTGACATGCCCGACCATGACCGCGGTGATGTCTGCATGACGGCCCCGGTGCCACGCCTGGCCGTTGGTGGCGGCACCATTCGCTGGGCCGGGCAAGACCTGGGTGAAGCCACACTTTCGGTGCTGCAAGGCGAGCTGAAACTGAGCGCTGCGCAACTGGCCGGGCTCGAAGAACGCGGTGTGATCGGCACGGCTAACGGTACCGTTCACTCAGGGAAAAGACCATGAACTGGCCCAGCGTCACGCTCAGCGAAGAAATCATCCGCGAAGGCTTCGGCATCGAAAGCGTGAACATTGCGCTGGCCGACAAGGTGGCCTTGATCGAGGCGCTGTCCGGCACCGGCCTGAAGCGCATCACCCTGGGCGCTTTCGTCAGCCCGCGCTACGTGCCGCAAATGGCCGGCTTTGAAGCGCTGCTGCGCGCCTTCACGCCCCGGCCCGGCGTGCAATACGGCACCTTCGCGCACACGCCCAAGGCGCGCAAGCTGGCCGAAGCGTTCTCGCCGCCGTTAACGGTTGAAACAGACATCTGCACCCTGTTCATCGACATCTGCGACGTGCACCAGCGCCGCAACATGAACCGCGGCATCGAGCAGGCCATGCAGGGCTGGCCCGAGCTGATCGCCGAAGCCACGGGCCGCGGCGTGACCAAGGCCCGCGTGGGCATCGCCTCGGCCTGGGGCTCGAATTTCCTGGGGCCGTTTTCGCAGACCTACCGTTTCAAATCACTGCAACGCCAGTTCGATGCGCTGCAAGCCGCCGGCCTGGAGGTGGTGGAGATCGGCCTGCACGATTCGCAAAGCTTTGGCCTGCCGCACCTGATGGAAGCCGACTTGCGGGAATGCATGAGCCGCTGGCCGCAGGTGGAGCACTATCACCTGCACATGCACGATGCACGTGGCATGGCCCTGCCCTGCATTTACGCCGCGCTGCGCACGCTGAACAGCAGCCACACCGTGCTGCTGGAAAGCACGCTGGGCGGCATTGGCGGCGGGCAGTACTGCGGCAACGGCACGGCATCGGGCATGGCGCCGACCGAAGACCTGGTGCACATGCTCGAAGGCATGGGCATCCCCACGGGCGTGGATTTGAGCAAGCTGATCGACTGCGTGTGGCTGCTCGAACGCATCATCGGCCGCCAAGCCTTCGGCCATGTCTCGAAGGCCGGTCCACGGCCCACGCAGCCCACCGAGTTTTACGACGCCAACCTGCCCGCGGTGGAAAGCCTGCACGCCGCGCGGCATTTCAAGCTCGGGCTCAGTGCGTTGGGCGACGAGGGCTACACGCCCTGGCGTGAAGCGATCAGCGGCCCGTACTTCACTGATTCATCGTCCGAAGAACCTTCACGGAGCACGCCATGAATTTCAACCTCACCGAAGACCAAATCGCCATTCGCGACTCCGTGCGCAAATTTGCCGAAGCCGAATTGCTGCCCATGTACCAGCACTGGGACCGCAGCGGCGAGTTCCTGCCCAAGGCCTTCACCGACAAGCTGGCCGACATGGGCCTGCTGCGCCTGCGCCTGCCCGAAAAGTACGGTGGCCAGGGCTATTCGTTTGTGGATTGCGGCATCGTGTGCGAAGAGATCGGCCGCTGCGACCACCAGATCCGCTACATCATTTCCAACGCCATTCACCTGGGCGAAATGGCGTCTTCCATGCACCCCGATTTGCAGGAGGAGTGGATTCCGCGCATCGCCGCCGGCGAGATGATGTCGCTGGCCTTCACCGAACCCGGCGGCGGGGCTGACGCCGGCGGCATCCGCACCAAGGCCGTTCGAGACGGTGACTTCTGGGTGCTCAACGGCGAGAAAACCAGCATCACCTTCACGGGTGTATCGAAGGTGGTGTTCGTCTCGGCGCGCACCGGCGGGCCCGGCCCGCGCGGGCTGTCGTTCTTCCTCGTGCCCACCGATTTGCCGGGCGTGAAGACGACGAATTTCGAGCGCATGGGCCAGCGGCTCGACCGCGGCGGCAGCTTCTTCTTCGACGATGTGCGCGTGCCCGCGCGCAACATGATCGGCAAGGAAAACGAAGGCTTCATCTGGGCCATGACCATCATTGGCTACAACCGCAACTTCGTGCCGCTGGCCTGCATCGGCGCGGCGCAGAAGTCGCTCGATGAGACCATCGCCTACGCCAAGCAGCGGCAGGTGATGGGCAAGTCGATGTCCAAGTGGCAGGGCGTGGCCAACGAGCTGGCCACCGAAGCCACCAAGCTCGAAGCCGCGCGCTTGCTGTGCTACCGCGCGCTGAGCCTGAAGGACCAGGGCCTGCGCCACGACGCTGAAAGCAGCATGGCCAAGTGGTGGGGCGTGAAGGTGGCCAACGAGGCGCTGTACACCTGCATGCGGCTGCACGGCCACTACGGCTGGGCCAAGGACCTGCCGTTCGAGCAGCGCCTGCGCGACTGCCTGGGCATGGAGTCGGCCGACGGGCCGCGCGAGGTGCATTTGGGCATCATCGCGCGCGACATGCTCGGCAAAGAATTTGCCCCATTCTGAGTTCACACCATGGGCCCATTGCATGATTTGAAAGTGGTCGAACTCGCTGGCATCGGCCCCGGCCCCATGGCCGCGATGCTGCTGGCCGACCTGGGCGCCGACGTGATTCGCGTCGATCGCAAAGAGCCCAGCGGCCTGGGTGTGCAGCGCCCGGAAAAGTTCGACCTGCTGCTGCGCAACCGGCGCTCGGTGCCGCTCGATTTGAAAGACCCGGCCGCGGTGGAGCTGGTGCTGAAGATGGTGGCCCGCAGCGACGTGTTGATCGAAGGCTTTCGCCCCGGCGTCACCGAACGCCTGGGCCTGGGGCCGGGTGTGTGTCTGGCACGCAACCCGAAGTTAATTTACGGGCGCATCACCGGCTGGGGCCAGAGCGGGCCCATGGCGCAGGTGCCGGGCCATGACATCAACTACATCGCGCTCACCGGCGCGCTGTACGCCATCGGCCGCACCGGCTCGCCGCCCGTGCCGCCGGTGAACCTGCTGGGTGACTTTGGCGGCGGCACGCTGTACCTGGTGCTGGGCGTGTTGGCCGCGCTGCATGAACTGAAGACCTCGGGCCAGGGCCAGGTGGTCGATGCGGCCATGGTCGACGGCGTGGCGTCGTTGATGACGCAACTGCACGGCAGCCTGGCCGCAGGCATCATGAGCACCGAGCGCGGCAGCAATGCCACCGACTCCGGCGCACCGTTCTACGACGTGTACCGCTGCGCTGATGAGCAGTGGGTGGCCATCGGCGCCGTGGAAGCCAAGTTCTATGCGCAAGTGCTGCGCGTGCTGGCGCTCGATTCGTTGTTGGCCGAGCAATGGAACCGCGCCACCTGGGGCGCGGCCAAGACGCTGATCGCGGCCAAGTTCAGCCAGCGCACGCGCGCGCAGTGGTGCGAAGCCTTCGCCGGCACCGAATCGTGTTTCGCGCCGGTGCTCAGCCTGGCCGAAGCGCCGCAACACCCGCACCTGCAAGCGCGCGGCACCTATCTTGAAATTGACGGCGTGGTGCAACCCGCCCCGGCGCCGCGCTTCAGCCGCAGTGTGCCGGCCACGCCCTTGCCGTTTCGGCCCTGGAAAGCGGCTGATGGCGCGCAGATTTTGGCGTCATGGTTGAGTGATGCCGAACTGCGCGCTGCCCGGCAAGCCGGGTTGATTGAAGTACCGAAGGAGACTGGATGAACACCTCGCACAAGCTGGCACGCCGCCGCCTGTTGGCCGTTGCTGGCCATGCACTCGCGTGGAGCCTGGCCGGCCTGGCCCAAGCGCAGAGTGATTTCCCCAACAAGCCCATCCGCATCGTCGTGCCCTATTCCGCCGGCACCGGCAGTGACGCCCTGGCCCGCACCGTGGCGCAAGGCATCACCGAAAGAACCGGCAAGCAGGTGCTGGTCGAAAACCGCGACGGCGGTGGCAGCCTGATCGGCACGCAAGCCGTGGTCAAGGCCGCGCCCGACGGCTACACGCTGCTGATCGCGGCCAACCCGCTGGTCATCGTGCCCAGCCAGAGCGCCAACCCGCCGTACGACCCTGACAAAGACTTTGTGCCCGTGGCCAAGGTGGCCGTCATTCCACTGGTGCTGGCGGTTAACCCGGAACTGAGCCTCAAGAGCATCAAGGAGTTGATCGCCTACGCCAAGGCCAACCCGGGCAAGCTGAGCTACGGCTCGTCTGGCCCGGGCACCATCAGCCAGCAGCAGATGGAGTTGTTCAAGCAGGCGGTGGGCATCGACATTCCCGAGATTCCCTACAAGAGCACAGCCCAGGCGATGACCGACTTGATCGGCGGCACGCTGGGCGTGTTCCCGGTGGTGGTGCCGCTGGTGGCGCAGCACCTGCAAAGCGGGCGTGCCAAGGGCCTGGCGGTGTTTGATGTGTCGCGCTCCACGCTGCTGCCCGAGCTGCCCGCCATCACCGAAGAGGTTAACGTTTCAGGTTATGTGCCCACGCCGGTGTGGTACGGCTTCGTCGCTCCGGCCAAGACACCGCGTGACGTGGTGGCGGTGCTGGCCGGGCTGATCAACAACGCCATGGACACGCCCGAAGCCAAGCAGCGCCTGGCCGCGCTGGGCGCGCAACGCATCACGGTGAGCAACGAACAATTCAGCGCCGACATTCGCAACGAATACGAAAAAGCCGGCGCGCTGGCGCGCAAGCTCGGCACTTTCAAATGATTGCCGGCGGCGCGCTGGCACTGGCCGCCGCGCAGTTGACGGTGGACGCCGCGGTGCGCGAGCGCGCCCGCTGCGGCCCGCAGCGCACGGCCTTGGTTGAAGGCGAGCGGCGCATCAGCTACGGGCAACTGCAAGCGCGTGTGAACCGCCTGTGCCGCGTGTTGCAAGGCTTGGGCGTGCAGCGCGGCGAGCGCATTGCCGTGCTGTCTGAAAACCGAACCGAGTTCGTTGAAACCATGCTCGCCGCAGCCACGCTGGGCGCCATCGTGGCCTGCCAGAACTGGCGCCAAATGCCGGCCGAGTTGGCGCATTGCCTGACCTTGGTTGAGCCGCGCATCGTGCTGGGTTCAGCGCGCCATGTGCCGCGGCTGGCCGGCATCCAGCATGGCGCGCAGCAGGTGTTGAGTTTTGGTGATGAGTACGAACAGGTGTTGGCTAACGTTAGCGATGAGCCTTTCTCAAGCCAGTCGCACAGTGAAGACCTGCTGCTCATCATCTACACCAGCGGCACCACCGGCTACCCCAAGGGCGCGGCGATCAGCCACCGCGCTGAAATCGCGCGCGCCAGCATCGCCATGGCCGATGGGCAATTGCACGGGGGCCGCGGCACCATCGCCTGGAGCCCGCTGTATCACATCGGCGGCAGCGACCCCACGCTGGCCACGCTGATGAATGGCGACACAGTGTTCATCGTCGACGGCTTTCAGCCCGGTGAGATGCTGGAAATCATGGCGCGCGAAGTGCTGGGCAACGTGACGCTGATGCCCGCGGCCATCGGCCGCTTCATTGAAGAAGCGCAGCGCACGGGCCTGCGGCCCAAGAGCCTGAAGACCTGCGGCGCCATGGCCGACCTGGTGCCGCGGCACCAGATTGCTGAAGTCACCACGCTGCTGAATGCCGAATTCCGCAACACCTTTGGCGCCACAGAGACCGGCGGCGCGCCGGCCAGCCGGCATGTCATTGCGGTGGGTGTCACGCCGCAGAATTTGTCGAAGGTGCAGAGTTCGTTTTGCAGCATTCGCCTGGTGGACGAGCACGACCAAGACGTGCCCGACGGCACCCCGGGCGAGGTGTTGTTCCGCGGGCCTTCGCTCTTCTCAGGTTACTGGAATGCGCCCGAGGTGAATGCCGAAGACTTTCGTGGCGGTTGGTTCCACATGGGCGACCTGTTGCGGCGCAATGCCGACGGCACGCTCGATTTTGTGGACCGGCGCAAGTACCTCATCAAGTCTGGCGGCGAAAACATCTACCCGGCCGAGATCGAGCGCCTGCTGCTGGCTTGTCCGCGCATTGCCGACGCCGTGGTCGTGCGCCAGGCCGACCCGCATTGGGGCGAGGTGCCGGTGGCCTTTGTGGTGCGGACTGACGCCACGCTCACGGCGCAAGACGTGCTGGCCCTGTGCCGCGGCCAGATCGCCAACTACAAGCTGCCCAAGGCGGTGCACTTCATCAGCGAAGCCGACATGCCGCGCAGCGAAACGGGCAAGGTGAAGCGCTTTGAGTTGGAGGCGCGGCTGAAGCACGGTTGAAGCACGGGTGAAGCACGGCTGAAGCGCAGGTGAAGGCGCGTCAACGTTTCACATCACTCTCTTGGGTCAACCTGATTTCATGAACGAGGCTTGCATGATGAACCGACGCCATTGGCTGCAACTCACCGCCGGCACGGCTGCCGCCGCCGCCCTGCCGAACAGCCAGGCGCAAGCCCCCTGGCCCGAAAAACCGGTGCGCATCATCGTGGCCTTTGCGACCGGTGGCGCCTCCGACACGCTCACGCGCATGCTGGCCGAGAAGCTGCAGGCCGCGCTCGGCCAGAGCTTCATCATCGAAAATCGCACCGGCGCCGGCGGCAACATCGCCATGGCCGCGGTGGCCGGCGCGCCGCCTGATGGCTACACCGCCGTCTCGGCCACCATCGGCACGCTCAGCATCAACCAGTTTCTCTACAGCAAGCTCGGCTACGACCCCGAGAAAGACTTTGCCTACGTCTCCACGTTCTGGGAAACCAGCAACGTCTTCGTCGTTTCGAACGACCACCCGGCACGCACGCTGGCCGAGTTTCGCCAATGGGGCCTGGCGCAAGCCAAGGGCGTGACGTTCAGCTCGTCAGGCGTGGGCACCACCCCGCACCTGGCAGGCGAACTGTTCGGCGCGCGCACCGGCGTGAAGGTGGTGCACGTGCCCTTCCGCGGCTCGGCCACGGTTGAGGTGATGAGCGGGGCCATCGACTTCGCCATCGACAACATCGCCAGCTACACGCCCTTGCTGCGCGCAAATAAAGTGCGAGCGCTGGCCGTGACTTCACCCGAGCGCTGGCCCGTGTTCCCCGAACTGCCCACCATGGCGCAGGCCGGCGTGCCCGATTTCGCCATCACCTCCTGGGGCGCGCTGGTCATGCCCGCCGGCAGGCCCGCGGCCATCACAGCGCGGCTGTCACAAGCCATGCAAGAGATTGCGGCCCAGCCGGCGATGAAGGAACGCTTCCTCACCGCCGGTGCGCGAATCACGGCCTGCACGCCGCAGGAAGCGGGGGGTTTGCGGCGCGCGAAAGGGTGAAGTGGAAAGAGGTGGTGCGGTTGTCAGGGGCGAAGGTGGAGTGAACGGTCATGCCGAATTCAGCGCGCGTTGGCCTCGTCGCATTGCCCTGCACATTCGACAGTTCTCAGCCACCGTCAAGTCGGCTGAGAAAGATCAAGCACCTGCACGGCAAGCCGGCTGCGGTCTTTCGCCGGTACGCGCTTCGTCAACAGCTGCTCAAGCGCCGGCGCATTGATGGGGCGCTCGCCGTCAGGCGAAGCTCGCGGTCGGTGGCCGAACCACAGCACCAGGTAAATGCCGTAACCGTTGGCCGCGGGGTCATTGGTGTAGAACGCCTGCAACTGGTCGCGCCAGGCCAGCCACAGGCCATCGTTGTTTTCCTTTTTGATTTCTATCGGCACAGCCAGGTACTGGCCAGATACCGAGAACTCAACGCGCAGGTCGGCCCGCTTGTCATCGGTCGCTTGGCGTTCCGGGATGACATGCACGCCGAGCGGCGCGAGCCGGTTCCGTAGCTGCTCCAACAAGATATTGCGACAGTCGTTCTCACCTTTAGGCACCGGTTTGTCATCAACCCCCGACTCCCAATACAGCCGCAGACCTGTGGTGTCGGCGCCGCGCAGATGTCGCCCGATGTCGCGTAAGTGGTCGAGCGTGAGCGCCATGAGATCGGCGCGATTGGCCGGCGCACGGTTGGCCAAAGTCAATGCTGCGGCTTTGGGGCTGGGGTGAACGAAGGTCGCTTCGCGCGATACGGCCTGTTGCGACAAGGTGCTGTACTCAAGATGTTTGCGCCACGGCGCTAGGCCCGGCATGGCCAATAGGTTTTTGAGCGCGGCCGCTGCCGCGGCGTTGGGGTCACTGGCCAGCAGGCTGATGAGCGCGCGAACCGTATCGACCCGTTGTTCCACGGGGCCAACCCAATGTGCTTCAAGTTGACTCTCGGGCTGGGTGATCGGTGCGAGCGCTTCAATCAGGCGCGAAAGTGTTGTCGCTGCGGCATGCTTGAGTGTGCGACCGAGGCCTTCCTGCTCGTGCAATGCAACACCCATGGCGGCCGCCCGGCGCTCACTCTTACCCACCGCGTCGACCAGCCGCTGCGCTGCGTCGGCACCATATGGCAGGTCGGCCACGATCCAGCAAATGCGCTGCATCACGTCCATCGCTGTGTCGTCAAGCCTGTGGCGCACGATGGCCGCAGCCAGGTCGTCATCAAGCAGGTGCAGCGCCGCGAGCAGTGATCCATTTAGCTCACGCCGGGCGGGCTCGCTCGCGCGCACGGGGAAGCCTTCAAGCAAGGCCGGCAGCGCAATGCGCGCCAGTGCGGCGTGGCCAGGGTCATGCGCCAGTGGCCACAAGCCGGTGACGAACAACGGCCCCTTGCGACGCCATCGCTGCAAGGCATGGCGCACCAGCATCGGTGCAACGACGCTGCTGCGCGACTTCACCGCGTGCTGATACCAGCCGGGCATGTCGCCCGTGCCATCTGTCAGCCAACAGGCCACCAGGGTGGACAGCAACGGCTCCGGCCATGCTTGCACCACATCTGGCTCGTGCTCGTGGGCCAGCCTTGCGGCCAGCAGCGCTGCGGGCCGGATGAGGGGGTATTTGCCCTTGGCGTCGAGTGCAAAGATTTCGTCGGCCGACGGCAAATCCGCCCGAACAAGCACATTTGCCAGGCCGGCAATCGCGGCGCGCGCTGTGCCCTCATCAGCCACTAGAAAGTCTTGCACGCGCTGCTCGGGCGTATCGCCATAGATGTCGATGAAGCGCTGGTTGTACGCCCCTGCCAGTTGATGCATCAGGTGGGCAGGCGCGGATCCGGCAACGATGGCGCTTAGGCCGGGCGCGAGCGCTGCGCGGCGCGATTCCTTGTTGGCCAAAGCCTGGGCATCACGCTTGCGCCGGCGCCGGTGCTCGTCACTGTGCCAGTTGTCCTCAAGTGGGCTGCTCCACACGGCAAGCAACCACTCCCGCGCCCTGGGCCAACGTTTGAGATGTGCCTCGACCCAGCCTTCAACTTGCTCCATCGTTGGCACGTCAAAACCCGGCGGCGGGTCGATGGCGGCATGCGCCACACGGGTCAAGCAGAACTGTGCCAATTCATCGTTGGGCGCAGCGGCGGCTTGCTGCAAGAGCCACTGCAGCCAATCGTTTGGAAGCCGGGCACCATGCAGGCGCTGTTCGCTCTCCCACAAGGAGCGCCGACCTGTCTTTGCGTGGGGTTGCATCGCGCGCCAACCCAGCGCCACCACCGCCTTGATGCGCTGCGGCCGGTCGGTCAGCCATTGCGCAACGCGATGGCCACTGGTTTCTCGATCAAGTTTCGAGAAGCCGTATTCGTCTACCCCAATGGCCAGCCATTCGCTCAGACGCTCGTCGCTCACGTCGTCACCAGACTGTTCGAGTGCGCTGGCCAGGATGCCGCTGCGCAGGCGCATCCACTCGCTATCGTGATGGGGATGCCCTGGGTGCGGTGGCAACCGTGGCCAAGCGGTGGCCAACACGGCAAAGTCTTGCGGCCGCGATTGCTTGATCAACCCGTCGTACCAAAACTGCGGCAGCACGGTGTTGGCGGCGATCTCTCCCGTCTTCGGCCGATACCGCAGTACCAAGTCTGGACCGATGATGTTTGGATAGAGGCCACACAGCAATTGGCCGGCCAAGCGTGCGTCCTGATCGCGCAAGGCTCCCTCATGGAGCTTGTCTAGCCATTCACGAGCTTTGGCGGCATCAAAGCCCGTGCAACGCTTCCAACTCAAAAGTGCGCTGAAGCGGTTGCCGAACCAAGCATTGGCATCTTCAACCCAAAGTTCAAGCGCCTCCCTGAGCTGGGGCATTGGCGCACCGTGACTTAGCGCGTCAAGGATGCAATCGACCAGAGCCTGGTGCGACGCATCGGTGGCGTGAACGGCCAAGACCTCTGCTAACGCGCCCGCCATGTCTGGCGACGCCAGCGGCGCAAACGGGTAGCTGGCCCACTGTTGCCGGCGGAACCATTGGTTTCGCTGCGCCTCGTCACGCAGCGCATGCAGCAAAACTTGCTTGTCGGTGCTTGAGAAAGTTGCCACGTCGCCGTTGAGCACAACGCCAAGCGGATCAAGACGGATCAAGCTGGGGCGGTCGCGCACGTCATGCGCAGCCAACCAAGCCAGCAGGCCGCGAAGCGGTTCAACAACGCCACCGTCACCGCCCTGCATGAGCGCCAGCACTCGCCCGAGTGGCAGCGCATCTTCCTGCAAGCGCTTGGCAATGGCCTGGCCCGCCAGATACTCGGCGATGCTGCGGTGGCGCGGCGCGGAGTCGCCAGCCACCGTGGTGAAGATCTTGCTGGCCAGTGCCGCAGTCGGGTCATTCAGCCGCAGCTCAGCCGGCAAGTTGTGCCTTGCAATGGACGAGGCGTCTGGATGATGTTCGCGCGTGAACGACGCCTTGCCGCTCAGCAGCAGCACAGCGCACAACAGGCCTGCATCGTCGAGCAAAAGATCAATGGCGCCCGGCTCCAGCGGCTTGGCATCTAGGTGCGCCTGCGAACGTTCTGTAGCGAGTTCGCGGCAAGCAATCTCGTAGATCGCGGCACGCGAGCTGGGCCAACCACCCTTCGCAGCGACGGCGCGGATTGTCAAATCAAGCAGGAGCGGATTGCCGAAGAGGTTGGCGATCCCGCGTTCGTCGGCACGCTGTAAGAAGGTCTGAGCGTCAGCGACTTCGGCGGGCCTTGCAGCCAATAGCTCGCGCTGCTCGTCGCGGGACAGTGGCTCGAGATGCAGCTCTTGAACGACGCCTTCCGGCGCGACCATGCTCAGTGCGGCCAGGTCAGTCTGTGCGCGCCAGTCGTGCTCGCGGCACGAGAGCCTGAAGCGTGGGCGACCCAGCTCCTTGAGCCTGGCGCGCAAGTCATCAATGGGTACGCGGCCGTTCACACCACCGGCGCGCATTTCATCAAGCGCGTCGATGAACAGCGTCTTGCCGACCTCAGCCGTTTCGATGCCCAGCGCGATGAAATCTCGCGCGCTGATGTAGGCGCCGCGCGTGGCCTTGGCCTCGGCGCGCAGCGACGCAGTCTTTCCGGCGCCTGGGTCGCCAAGCAGTACGTAGGCATCTACGTCGCGCCACTGTGCCAACAGCCGCGTGTCAGTGCGCCCGTCAGCTTGCATCGCGGTAGCGCGGCGCGCGACGAGCAGCTCGGCGCCGCCTCCGGCTTTCTTTGCAGTCACCGCGCCCATGCAGCAGCCGGGCGGCGCAGGAACTCGCCAAGCGGCATGTCCTCGCCGCCAACCAACACTGTTCGTGCCTGTGGGTGGCGGCGGCAAAATTCGTCGAGGCCGCGGTGGCTGCCGGTGTCAGCGCGCGACTTGACTTCAATCGCAACCAAGCGCCCGCGATGTTCGATGACGAAGTCAACCTCGTCATCGCCATCGCGCCAATAGTGCACTTGGGTGTCGCTGTCGGCGGTATTGATCAAGTGCGCCCCTACCGCGCTTTCGATCACGCGCCCCCAATGGCTGCGGTCAGCGCGCGCCTCATCGAAGCCATGGCTGCCCATGGCACTCATGAGCGCGGTGTTGTGAACCATGAACTTGGGTGGTGACTGACGTTGGCGAATGAGTTGGCCGGCGTATTTGTACAAGCCGGTCAAGAGCCCAGCATGCGACAGCAGCGTGAGTTGATGCTTGAGCGTGAGCGTGTGGCCGCCGAGCCGGCCTTTGGCTTTGTCCAGAGCCATGATCTGGCCCGAGTAAGCACAGCCGAGACTGAACAACTCACGCAGCAGCGCGGGCTTGTCCACCCGGAACATTTCAAACACGTCCTTCTCGATATTGGGCGCGATCAACGCCTCGCGTACATAGTCGCGCCAGCGTGTTTCGTCTCCGATGAGCGCCGCACTGCCCGGAAAGCCGCCGAAATACAAGTACTGGTCAAGGTCAAGTTGGAAGGCGTCGTTCATTTCGTCGAACGACCAGTGCCCCATGCGCAAGACTTCATAACGACCCAACAAACTTTCTGTCAGGCCGCGCTGCATGAGCAGCGGCGAAGAGCCAAGCAAGAGAACATGCATGCGCACGCCAAGACTGCGGGTGCGATCCCACAAGCCCTTGACGATGCGCGACCAGTCTGGCACCCGCTGAATCTCGTCAACGGCCAGGACGAAGGGCAAGGTGCTTGTCTTCGCGAGATCGGAGTCAGCCCAAGCCATGGCTGAAACCTCGGCGCGGGCCCATTGCGCCACCAGCCAATCGGCATCGGTGCGCAGGGGTCTTGTCCAGCCTAGAACAGCATCGACTTGATGTGGTGACGGCTCGGCGGCCAGCAGCGCGCGTGATCCAACCGGCCTGCTCGGCCCATTGAGGATCTGATCAACCAGTGTCGTTTTTCCAACCTGGCGCGGGCCGGCCAGTATTTGAATTCGCTCAGGCGCTTCGAGAAGCCGCTGCGCCAGTCGCTTTCCAACGTGGCGTTGAAACGTGCTCATTGTCATTACAAAATTGTAGTGAGTAATTTTACTCAGTACAATCAAAACTCCAATTCACGCACTCAGCTCCATGCTGAACTGGGAAATGCACGGCGCACGGCGCCCACATCACGCCGTGCGCAGGCCAGGCCCGCTCGGCTACCAGTCGACCTTGTCGTCGCTGCCGCCAAGGCTGGCCGGGAAGCCTGCGAAGTGCGGTAAGTTATCGGCCACCGGCACCAGCGCCTGCTTGCACATGATGTGCAGTTGCGGCTTGAAGACTCCGGGCGGCAGCAAGTAGGCGCTGATGCCGTGCACGCCCATGCCAGCGGGGTCGCCGAACAGGTAGGTGCCGCACTGGGCGCAGCGCGTGCGCTGGTTGTCTCTCAGCGCCCACTTGAAAGTCTTGCCCTCGGTCACCTCGACGCCGGCATGCGGGTAGATCGAGTACGGCACGTAGCCGCCGCCAGTGATGCGCTGGCAGTCGTGGCAGTGACAAAACAGGTCGGCCACAGGCTCGCCGCTGAGTTTGATCTTGACCTGGCCGCAGTGGCAGGCGATGTTCATGTTGGGCACGGTTGTCTCCTCGCAGAATGGGTTGATTTGCACTGGCCCTTGCGAAGCACGCTCAGGTGCTGCCGCCGCGAGCGCTGTCGCGATCAGGGCCGGCTTCGAAAGCCGCGACGATGGTATCGCCGGCGGCCGCTTCGCACGAGGGCTGCTTGCGCGGGTGTTGCGCGGGCCACTTGCAGGATGCCGCCGACCGGCCCGCCATGAATATCGCTTCTTCAACCTAGGTTCAACGTGGCTGCGCGCATCACGGCCTGCACGCTGCAAGAAGCGGTGGCCTTTGTGGTGCATGACCGGATCAGCCACCCCGTGGTGGGCGGTAGTTGGGAGGGCTGGGTGATCGAGAACCTGCTTGCCGTGGCGCCGCCTGCCACCCAGGCTGTCTTCTATCGCACCGCTGCCGGGCGCGGGCTGACCTGGTGCTCGAACTGTGCCCAAACGCCAGCGCTGGGCCATCGAGATCAAATGCAGCAGCGCGCCGGTGGCCAGTCGCGGCTTGCACATCGCTGCTGGTGACAGCAAAGCCACGGCGCGCTTTGTGGTGCACCGCGGCAAGGCGTCATTTCCGCTGAACCATGGTGTCAGGGCCAGTACGCTGGCGGATCTGCAGCAAGCGCTGGTGGCGTTTGTGCAGCAAACATGACGCCGTCGGCCAAGTGCACGGCGCGAAGCGACAGGTCTGGGGGCGCTCCCGGCGACAAATCGCGCTTTGCATTCAAGGCGAAAAGCCGGGCTTGACCACCATCAGATAAGTCACCACCAACATCGCCGCGAACGCCGGGTAACCCAGCCGTTCCCACCAGCGAGCGTATTGCCAGTAGACCTGCGGCAGTTCCCGGCCGCAGCGCGACGCTTCCTTGGCGATGGCCAGCATGCGCAGCTGCAACCACACCACCGGAACCCAGCACGCGCCCGCCAAGACGAAGAGCACCAGCGACACCGCCAGCCAGGGCGTGGCCAGCGGCAGGCCAGCCGCTTGCGCCAGCCACAGCCCCGTGGCCGGTTGAATGATGATGGTCGGCGACGTGAACCACCAATCCGCGCGTACCACCAGCCTGGCGACAACGGCCTGAGCCGCGACATGCCGGCTTCGATTGGCAAAGAACATGAAGTACGCCGAGCCGAAGCCGACGCCCAGGAGCACGATGCTGGACAGGATGTGCACCCACTTCACCACCAGGTACAGGCTCATGATCGCGCCCTGGCAAGGGCCCAAAGGGCAACGGCAATCGGCACGTTCTTGGTCAATGGCCCCAACGGGTGCAACCACAGAGCCGGCGCGATGGCCGTCGCGGTGAGGGTCATCACGACCATGCTGGCCAATGCCACCAAATACGTCGCGCGACCCGGCTTGATCCACATTGCTAACCCGAGTGCGGCGTCGAGTCCTGCTCCGCCCAAGATCAGCATGAACGCGAGCGTGCGGTCATGTATGCCCGCGCTGGCCAGCAATTGCAGGCTTTGACCGTTCAGTTCCCGCACGCTCACCAACGCGGTGGCGAGCCAGACGAAGATCAGACTGAAGCGCAACAGGCTCAGGTCACGCGCTGAATGCATCTGGATCGCTCATGTGGCCGGTGCAGCCTGCACGGTGTCGGTGACCATGCCCCAGCGCTTGAACTCGGGTTCGAAATCAGCCAGCTGCATGGCATGCATGCAGGCCCACGCCCCCGGGGGCAGGTGCTCGCCACGCGCCAGCCGCCGCGCGAGCAGGGTCGCCGCCATGCAGGGAATCTCCGGCCCATGATCGTTGCCGGCGGTGACATGCCACGCGCGCCTGGCGGGCTGGCCGCGTGCATCGGCGCCTTTAACACGCACCACCATCGCACCCGTTGATGTGCCCATGAAATCCAGCGCGCGGGCGGCATGATTCAGCACACCTGCCAGCCGGGCGGGCTGCCCGATCAAGCCCGCTGCGCGCAGCGTGGCCAGCAGCGCAAACGCCCGTTGCGCCAACCCCACCTCGAGCGCAGCACGGAACATGACGCGCCGAGTGACCTGGTAGCGCCGCGGGAAGAGTTCAAGGTCTGGCGTGTCGCACAGCGCGCCCAGGCGCGGGCGCAAGCGGGCGAACGCCACGCGCTCGGGGTGGGCCCAGCCGCGTTGCGCCTGCCACCGCCCCTGGTGCCACACCTGGATCGGCTCGCCGCAATAGCTCAGCACGGCTGCCAGGGTCGCTCGACCGCGCGGCGCGGTTTGGGCCGGGGCGATGCAAATGTCGATGGCATCAATTCGGGTCCAGCCTTGGCACAGATGGTCGACAACGGCAGACGACAACGCCGGCACCGTGCTGGCACCACTGATCGCCGAGCGGCCCGCGGCGCGAAAAGTGGCGTCCAGCGCAGGTGCGAAGTCGCAGACGAAGCGGCGGCCATCGGCCAGATCAATGTAGTGGGCAGCGGCCGCCGCAGCGGCGCTGGCCACGCCATACGACTGCTGTTGAAACGGCCCGGCGGTGTGGATCAACAGCTCTACGCCTGCCTCACGCAGAGATTGCGCCAACCCTTGCCCTTCAAGGTTGATGGCGATGCCCTGCGCACCGCCGCCCACGGTGGTGGCCAGCGCCTGCGCGCGGCTCAGATCGCGCCCACCGATCAGCAACTGAATCGATGCGTCGCCCGCCAGCGCTCGGCAGATGCGCGCGCCGAAGTTGCCGTAGCCACCGAGCACCAGTGTCTTCAAGTTGCCGCCCCCTTTGTCGCTGCGGCTGTCACGCAACGAGTGCGACCTGGCCTGGGCGTCTCATGGCCTCTTCGGCGCACCGCCACAGCCCACCGCCACATCATCGCAGCGAGGCTGGTCAACACAAGCGCAGGTGTCTACCAGGATCAAACTGCATTGCGCGTGCGCCCACGCGGCGCCGCCTGCAAACTCGGCTGCGCGCCGCCCAGCCGGGCCAGCCGCCTGGCGCTTTCGCGCTCGATGAGGGCTTTCAAGGCTTCACCCAAGATTGCCGAACGGCCCATGGCGCCGGCCAGCTTGGTTGCCTTGGCATGGAGCTTGTCGTCGCTGTTGACCGTCGTGCGCATGTTTCGAGTCTCCCCCATCAGCAACAAATGTTGCATCACCTCGGCCTGACCCGAACGACCCAGCCGCAGCCCTCAAGCCTTGCACCCCTGCAACTGCCGGCTGTAGTGCGCCGCTGCCTGCACCACCGTGGTGGGCGCGCTGCGGCTTTTCGCCTTGGCCCCAAGCGCCAGGGTCAACCGCGACTCGTACTTGTCGAAAAAGGCCTGGAACATGTCGCTGCCCAGCGTGCCCACGGCGTGCAGCTCGTCGCTGGCGGCGTTCCATTCCAGAGCGATCATGGCCAGGGGCTGCGGCGCCGGGCCGCTGATCACTCGGCCGCCCTGGGTGGGGTCGTAGCGCGAGTTGTCGCCGCAGCAGTGCACCACGTGCGCGGGCTCGCCGGCCAGGCCCTTGCGCAGGTTGATGAAGCTGATTTCCGGCGTCGGGTACATCAGCTTGTGCGCACAGATGGCCGAGTAAGCCACGATGTTGCGCTGCGCACCGCTGCCAGCCAGTGATTGGTAACGTTGCTGCTCGGTGCTGCTCAGCGCCACCGGCGTGGCCGGGCGCGGCAAGGCGATCAGAAACACCGGCGTGGCCTCGAACGGGTAGTTGAAGATGTGCGGCTCGCCGGCCCGCAACTGTGCGCTCTTGAACGGCCGGCCGGTTTGATCGACCAGCAAGCTGCGGCCATGTTCACGCCACGCCGCCGGCGCCCTGCCTTGCGCCAGGGCCAGCGGGCCGCCCAGGCAGGCGGCGGCGATGCACGCCGCGGCTTGCAACACATCGCGCCGCTCAGGCATGCGCGGGGTGCATGCGCGCCCGGGCCCGTTGTTTGGGGCCATCACTATTTCGTCCATCACGTCCTTTCGGGGTTCAAGAGTGTGCAGCCACGTTGCACGAACTTCGCGCTTTGAGCAACTGAAGCCCGTGCCCGCGCGCCGGTCTCGCGGTGCCCCAGACCTGCCCGGCCGAGGTTACGGCAGCGCGTGGCTTGCGCAGGCGCAAGCAGGCTTGTGCGGCGCAGGCTTAGAACTTGTCCGTAAATAGGAGGATCCTGCGTTGAGACCAAAGGGCGATGGATGCTAGGCGCGAACCCGGGCCTTGGCTGGCGGCCAAGGCCAGGGTTTGCAACGACGCAGACGCGCCCTTTGGCCTCAACCCGAAGGGCCGGGGCCCCATTGGGCACAGGCGCAGGGCCCTCCTATTTACGGACAAGTTCTTAGCGTCTTCGCTGGTGCATGGCCCAGGTGTGGCTGCGCCTGCCCCGTAACGCTTGCGACACCCCCCTTCATGCCCGCACCCACCGGCTCCCTGCGGCCCGCACTGACCTGGCCGGAACTGCTGCCCCCGCTGCGCATGGGCCTGTGGGTGTTGGCGCTGTTTGCTGCGGCCGTGTTGCTGGCACGCGAGCTTGCCGTGCCGATCCAAGCAGTGCTGCTGGCGCACCCGCGGCTGGCGGTGTTGATCTTCTTTGCCACGTCAGTCACGGCGGTGTTGCTGCCCGCGCTGACCAATTTGCCGCTGGTGCCCATAGCGGTGCTGGCCTGGGGCCCGGCGTGGACGGCGCTGCTGCTGCTGGCGGGCTGGGTGGCCGGGGCCGCGCTGTCGTTCACGCTCGGGCGCCATGCGCGCCCGTTCATCCTGCGCCGCTTCCCGTCGGTGTGCCGGCACGCCAACATCGACCGGCTGATCCACCCACGCCACCGCATGGCGTCGCTCATCTTGCTGCGCATGACCTTCCCGGTGGATGTGCTGTCGTACGCCCTGGGCCTGTTCAGCCGCCGCACCACGCTGCGCGAAAACATGGCCTCCACCGCGGCGGGTGGCGCGCCGTTTGCTTCGCTGTTCGCCCTGGTGCCGACGCTGCCCGCAGCGGCGCAGGTGGCGGTCTTCGTGGCCAGCACCGTGGCGTTCGCCGCCTACATGGCCTGGGTTTGGCGCGGCCCGCAACCCACGCCGGGCCAGGCGCCCCCAGGCTGATGCCGGCGCTGCGGCACGGGCCACGGCAAGTGCTTTCAAACGTTAGCACCACACAGCCCGCAGCCGCAGCCGCCGCTCAATCGACGATTGCCTGCGACACCAGCTCCTTCATCATGCGGCGGTAGCCGGCGCGCAGCGGGCTGGGGGCCTGCGTCATGTAGACCGCGCAGACCTGCTCTTTCGGTTCAGCCCAGAAGAAGGTGCCGCCGTAGCCGGCCCACATGAATTCACCGGCCGAGCCTTGCACGGCGGCGTTGCCGTCGGCCGGGCGCACCAAGAAGCCCAGGCCGAATGAGTAGCCCGGCGAGCCCAGCAGCAGCATGCCCGGGTTCGAGGTGGTGTTGATGCCGGCCAGGTGGTCACTGGTCATCTGGCGCACCGTGGTGCGCGACAGGATGCGCGCGCCGTCGAGCTGGCCGCCGTTGAGCATGGCCTGGCAATAGCGCAGGTAGTCGCCCGCGGTGCTGACGCCGCCGGCGCCGCCCGAGTCGTTGCCGGGCAGCTTGCTCACGTCGACCAGCTTGTTGTCCACGCCGGTGGCCGGGTCCTTGGCAAAGGGCTCGGCCAGCCGCGGCAGCTTGGGCGCGGCCACCATGAAGCCGCTGTCGCCCATCTTCAGCGGCGCGAACAAGCGCTCTTGCATGAACTCGCCCAGGCGCTTGCCGCTCACGGCTTCGATCACGCGGCCTTGAACGTCCACCGACAGGCTGTATTCCCAGGTCGTGCCGGGCTGTTGCGCCAGCGGCGCCTTGCCCAGGGCATCGGCCATTTGCGCGCCGGGTTGCTCGCGCGCATCGAAGTCGAGCGCGGGCTTGTACACGCCGGCCTTGATGTAGGCGTCACGCACCAGCGCGTTGCGTGTCAGCTCACCATAGGCGATGCCCGAGGTGTGGCGCAACAGGTCATAGATCGTCGGCTCGCGGTTGGCCGCGATCAGCCGGTTGTTCACCGCGCCGCTCACCGGGTCGAGCACAGAGACGCTGACCATCGGCGCCTTGAACGAGGGCAGAAACTTGGACACCGGATCGGTGAGCTGCACCTTGCCGTCTTCCACCAACATCATCAGCGCGGTGCTGACCATGGGCTTGGTCATGGAATAGATGCGAAAGATCGAGTCCTCCTTCATCGCGCCGCCTTCGGTGCCACCCGTGGCACCGTTCAAGTTGCCAAAGGCCTGCGCAAACACCAGCCTGCCCTTGCGCGCCACCATCACCACCGCGCCGGGCAAGCGCTTGTCGGCCACTTCTTGCTGCAGCACAGCGCCCAGCTTGGCCAGGCGTTCGCTGGACATGCCCACCGCTTCCGGGTTCGCCCGGGGCAGCGCCTGCGCTGCGGCGCCGAGCGCCCACGCGGCCGCCACGGTGCCCAAAGTCCACTGCATGCTTTTGTTTGATCTGCTCACGGTCTGTCTCCTTGGTTAACGTTTGAGTGAATTGACACGGAAGTGCTGTGTACACCGTCCGGGCCACCGCAGCAAGCGGCGCCCGACATGGCGGCGCCTTCAATCGGCCTGGATGTTTTTGCTTTTGATCACCTGCGCCCAATATGCCGTTTCGCGCTGCACCAGCGCGGCCAAGGCTTCGGCGCCTTGGTAGCGAATCTCGATGCCGCTGCGCTCGGCAACGCCCTTGGCTTCGGGCGTGGCCAGTGCGCCCTTCACCTTGTCGCTGAGTTGCTGCACCACGGCGGCCGGCGTGCCGGCGGGTGCGAACAAGGCCACCCACGCTTCCAGCTCAAAGCCGGGCAAGCCGGCCTCGGCTGTGGTGGGCACGTTGGGCAGGCCGGGGTGGCGGGTCTTGCCCGTCACGGCGTAGGCCTTGAGCTTGCCGGCCTGCACATGCTGCATCACCGAAGGCGGCGTGGTCATGAACACCTGCACCTGGCCACCCAACACGTCTTGAATCGCCGCGCCCGAGCCCTTGTAGGGCACGTGCGCCATGTCGATGCCGGTGGTTTGCTCCAGCAGCGCCGTGCCCACATGCGACAGCGAACCATTGCCTTGCGAGGCGAAGTTCAGCTTGCCCGGGTTGGCTTTGGCATAGGCGATGAATTCGCCCAACGTGTTGGCCGGCACCGAAGGGTGCACCGCGATCACATTGGTGGCCGCGGTGAGCAGCGCCACGGGCACAAAGTCTTTCTGCGCCCAGGGCAGCTTGGCAAACATGGCCGGGTTGCCCACGTGATACGCCGAATACGAAATCAACAGCGTGTAGCCATCCTTCGGTGCCAGGGCCACATGCTGGTAGGCGATGTTGCCGCTGGCCCCGCCCTTGTTTTCAATCACCACCGGCTGGCCCAGCAGCTTGCCCAATGGCTCACCCACCAGCCGGGCGGTGGTGTCCACCACGCCGCCGGGCGGGTTGGGCACGATGAAGGTCACCGGCTTGCTGGGGTAGGCCTGCGCCCGGGCCGGGCCGGCAACCAGGGCGCTCGCCAGGGCCAGGGCGGCGGTGAAGACGGCGTTCAACGTGCGGCGGTGCAGGGGCATGGCGTGTCTTTCGTTTGCTGTGGGTCTGTTCGAGAGGCCGTGATACTGCCAGCTTGTGGCGTTGCAGGGCAGCGGCGCGATCCCCAGGCATGGCAGCATGACCGCATGACAGCCACGACCAACCCACCCCACCTCATCGTCATCGGCGGCGGTTTCGCCGGCTTGTGGTGCGTGCGCGCCTTGGCCCGGGCGAACGTGAACATCACGCTCATCGACCGCGCCAACCACCACTTGTTCCAGCCTTTGCTGTACCAGGTGGCCACGGCGGGCCTGTCGGCGGGCGACATCGCCGCGCCGCTGCGCCACATCTTGCGCCGCCAGCGCAATGTGAGCGTGCGGCTGGGCGATGTGAGTGGCATCAACACCTCCGCGCGCAGCGTGCGGCTGGCCGATGGCGCCACCTTGAATTACGACTTTTTGCTGGTGGCCAGCGGCGCCACCCATGCCTACTTTGGCCACGACGAATGGGCCACCTTCGCGCCTGGGCTGAAGACTTTGGACGATGCCATGGCGCTGCGCCGCAAAGTGCTGCTGGCCTTTGAGCAGGCCGAGAACGCCAGCACCCCAGCCGAAAGAGAAGCGTGGCTCAGCTTTGCCATCGTCGGCGCCGGGCCCACCGGTGTTGAGCTGGCCGGCACGCTGGCCGAGATTGCGCGCCACACCCTGGCGGGCGAGTTTCGCCACATCGACCCGGCGCGCGCGCGCGTGCAACTGATTGAAGCCGGGCCGCGCGTGCTGGCGAGCTTTCCGCCCGCGTTGTCGGCCAAGGCCGAGCGCCACTTGCGCCAGCTCGGTGTGCAGGTGTTGACGGGCGCGCCCGTGCAGGCCATTGACGCTAACGGCTATGTGCGCGGCGGCGAGCGCACCGCCGCGCGCACCGTGTTGTGGGCCGCTGGCGTGGCCGCATCACCGCTGGGCGCCATGCTCGGCGCGCCGCTGGACCGCGCCGGCCGCGTGCAGGTGCAAGCCGACCTGAGCCTGCCCGGCGCAGCAAACGTGTTCGTGGCCGGCGACCTGGCCGCGTTCACGCAGGCCAGCGGCGCGCCGGTGCCCGGCGTGGCGCCCGCGGCCAAGCAGATGGGCGCGCATGTGGCGCGGGTGATCCTGGCGCGGCTGGCCGGTCAACCCGCCTCGCCTTTCGTCTACCAGGACTACGGCAACCTGGCCACCATCGGCCGCATGGCCGCGGTGGTTGATTTGCGCGGCATGCACTTCTCGGGCCTGTTGGCCTGGTGGTTCTGGCTCGCCGCGCACGTGTTCTTCCTGATCGGCTTTCGCAACCGCTTCGCCGTGCTGGTGAACTGGGCCTGGGCGTACTGGACGTACCAGCGCCACGCGCGGGTGGTGTTTGGTGCGCCGGCGCAAGGCAGTGCCACGGCGGACTCAGAGTCACCGCCTTGACGATCGGCGCCCACCTCGGCGTATAAGCGCAGCAACGGCGCGCGCGGGCGCGCCGCAGGAGGGTTGACATGGCCTGGCGAAGCACGTTCAGCGTCGTCTTCATCTGCCTGTTAGGCGCCTGCGCGGCACCCAGTGCACCGCCCAGAAGCGCCAGCACTCATGCCAGCAATGACGCCGGCGCGCGCCTGCGCAGTCTGCTTGACGCCAGCGACGAAGCCCTGCTCGAGCGCAACCCGTTGTACGCGCTGTACCGCGGCGACACGCGGCGCGCGGCGCAGCATGGCGACTACCTCTCACCGGCCTATGTGCAGGCCGAGCACCAGGCGGCGCAGCGCGATCTGGCGCAGCTCGCACACATTCCCCGCGAACAACTCGTTGCGAACGACCGCGTGGCCTACGACACCTTCCGCTGGTCGCGCGAACAAGTACTTGAGCGCAACGCGCCGCCCGCCGCGCTGTTCTGGCCGCTGCTCAAGCTGGATCAGATGAACGGCTGGCATTTGTACTTCCCCGAGCTGTCGTCGGGCGAAGGTGTGGCGCCGTACCGCACGGTGACCGACTACGACAACGGCCTGGCGCGCATTGATGGCTTCATTGGGTGGCTCGAGCGCGCGGTGCAGCGCATGCGCGAAGGCCAGCGCAGCGGCGTGGTGTTGCCGCGCGTGGTGGTGGAACGGGTGATCGCGCAGTTCGAGCGTTTTGCGGCGCAAGGCAGCACCGACTCGCCCTACACCGGCCCGATACGCAAGCTGCCGGCAGACATGACGCAGGCCGAAAAAGAACGCTTGACCAGCGCCTACACGGTGGCGCTGCAAGACAAGCTGCGCCCCGCCTTTGCCCGCGTACGCGCCTTCCTGGCTGACGAGTACCTGGCCACCGCGAGGCCCACGGTAGGCCTGTCGGCCTTGCCCGGCGGCGTGGCGTACTACGAGTTTCTGATTCGGTCGAACACCACCACCACGCTGTCGGCCGCACAAGTGCATGACCTGGGTTTGAAGGAAGTGCAACGCATCACTGCCGGCATGGCGGCGGTGATGCGCCAGGTGGCATTTCAAGGCACGCTGACGCAATTTTTCGACCACCTGCGCACCGATGCCCGCTTCGCGCCGGCCTCGGCGCAGGCGCTGGCCGAGGGCTATGCCGCCATCGGCCGGCAAGTGGATGCGGCCCTGCCGCGGCTGTTCGATGCTCAGCCGAAGACGCCGCTGGCCATCCGCCCCACGCCCGCCTATCAGGCGCCCACCGACCCCGCCGCCCGCTACACCCCCGGCTCGCTGGATACGGGCCAGCCCGGCGTGTTCCACTTCAACACCTTCGACCTGCCCAGCCGTTATTTGTGGGGCATGGAAACGCTGTACCTGCACGAGGCCACGCCGGGCCACCACATGCAAGGCGCACTGGCAGCCGAGAACCTGGCGCTGCCCAAGCTGCTGCGCTTCGGCGGCAACACCGCCTACGCCGAAGGCTGGGCGCTGTACGCCGAAAGCCTGGGCCCGGAGTTGGGCCTGTTCAAGGATCCGTACCAGCTCTTCGGCCACTACAACGACGAGATGCTGCGCGCCATGCGGCTGGTGGTCGACACCGGCCTGCACGCCCACGGCTGGACGCGCGAGCGGGCCATCGCCTACATGCTGGCCCACTCGGCCATGAGCGACAACGACGCCACGGCTGAGGTCGAACGTTACATTGCCGACCCCGGCCAGGCGCAAGGAGCCTGTCAGGCTTTGGGTCGGGCCCGCGCCGAGGTGAGTTGCCGTGCCAGGCTAGGCGCCAGCGAGGCGTGTGGCGGGGCCACACAACGAGCTGGCAACGACGCCTGGCGCGGCAAATCACCTCGGCCCTTCGGGTTGGGCCTGCAAAGGGGCTGATCCGTCGTTGCAAAGCCTCGCTGTGCCGCCCGGCACAGCTGCGTTTTGCGCCTAGGCTGAGCCCCTTTGCAGGCCCAACGCGGGCCCGACCCAAAGCCTGACAGGCTCCAGCCTACAAGGTGGGCGCGCTGACCATCCAGCGCCTGCGCCAACGCGCCGAGCAAGCGCTGGGGCCACGCTTCGACATCCGCGTGTTTCACCACCAGGTGCTGGGCACCGGGGGCGTGCCGATGGCGGTGCTCGAAGCGAAGATCGAGGCCTGGATCGCCGGGCGCTGACGCGCCGCAGCGTCACCCACCCGGCCCGCAATCCAGGCAGCGCTCCACCGGCACCGGCCCCATGCGCAGCGCACGTTGCAATTGACGCAGCGCCGTGCGCAGGCCTTCTTCAACCGCCGGGTGATAGAACGGGCTGTCCAGCATCTGCTGCACCGTGTCGCCGCGCTGCACGCTCCAGGCCAGCAAGTGGCCGATGTGCTCGGCCTGCGGGCCGATCATCTCGGCGCCCAGGAAGCGGCCCGTGCCGCGCTCGCCGTAAACATGCAAGGCGCCCTGGTTGCGGCCCATCACGCGACTGCGGCCCTGGTCTTCGAACGACACCGTGCCGGTTTCAAACGCCACGCCGCTTTGCTGCAGCTCGGCATGGCTGGCGCCGGCCAGCATGATTTGCGGCTCGCTGAACACCACGGCCAGCGGCGTGCGGCGCGGGCGCACGCGCACGTCGGGGAAACGGCCCGCGTTGTCGCCGGCAATGCGGCCTTCGTCGGCCGCTTCATGCAGCACGGGCCGCACGTCCAGCGCATCACCGGCGATGAACACCGGCGCGGTGCCAATCTGGCCGGTGCGGCGGTCGATGCGCGGCACGCCGTTGTCGCCCAGCGCCAAGGTGGTGGCCGCCAGGTTCAGCCCGGCCACGTTGGGCTGGCGGCCGGTGGCAGCCAGTAACCATTCAAATGACTCTTCGTGGGGCTGACCGTCGCTGCCGGTGCAGCGCGTCAGCACGCCATCGCCGTGCCGCGTGGCTTCCAAATCCTTGGCCGCCAGCAGCAACGGCAGCTCGCTTGCGAAAACCTTGCGCGTCAGCGCCTGCAACGCCGGGTCGGTGAGGGGGCCCAGCCGCTCGCTGCGGCCATACAGCCGCACGCGCACGCCCAGCCGATGCAGCGCCTGCGCCAGCTCCAGCCCGATCACCCCGCCACCGGCCACGGCCACTGACTTTGGCAGCGTGGCCCAGTCGAAGACATCGTCGCTGACGATCAGCCGCGCGCCCAGTTCGCGCTGCCAGTGCGCGGGCCGCACCGGGTGCGAGCCGGTGGCGATGACGATGCGCGCGGCCTGCACGCGCGTGTGGCCGTCGACCTCAAGCACCTGGTCGCCGATGAAACGCGCCTGGCCCTGCAAACGGTGGGCCGCCGGCCACTGTTCCACCGCATCGACCACAAAGCCGACGAAACGGTCGCGTTCGCTGCGCACGCGCACCATCACGGCCGCGCCGTCAACGCGCAGGTCGCCGCCGTGCACGCCAAAGCGCCCGGCATGGGCGATGGTGTGCGCCGCATCCGCCGCGGCGATCAGCAGCTTGCTGGGCATGCAGCCCACGCGCGCGCAGGTGGTGCCGTAGGGGCCGCCTTCGATCACCAGCACCTTGGCGGTGTGCGCCAACGCGGCGCGGTAGGCCGACATGCCGGCGGTGCCGGCGCCGATGATGGCCACGTCGGTGTGCAGGGTGTTCATGGGGGCTGCCGATCATTCGCAACGGATGGCGGGACTGTGCTTGAACGCGCAGCGGCGCGCAATGCGCGTGCGATGAAGCACTGCGCCTGGACCCGAGCGTGCACCCGCCAGGCCAGGCCTAACAGAACGGTGCCCTTCTTTCCAGCAAGACATGTCTGACGGCACGCTGAAGTTCCCGGCTTACCTGTTGTTGATGGAGGGTCCCGAGCCGGCGCCACTGATCGGCATCGGCGAGCCGGAGAACGGCCTGCACCATCAACTGCTGAGCTTGTTGGCCACCGAGTTCAAGGCATTCGCGCAGAAGCCGCGTGGGCCGCAAGTGCTCGTCACGACGCACGCCCCCAGCTTGGTCGACGCGCTGGCGCCCGACGAGGTCTGGATACTCGACAAAGGCAGTGACGGCTACGCCACGATTTGCCGTGCCGCTGACATCCCCGTAATTCAAGCCATGTACGACGAAGGCATACCCATGGGCAGCCTTTGGTACAGCAATCATTTCGGCGTCAACGGGCTATGACGTGGTTTGAAGTGCTCGTCGAGGGCGCCTCTGACGTGCCCGCTGTACGGGAGGTTCTGCAGCGCCGCTTGAAGTTGACTGAAAATGAGCACTTTCGAATCCACCCGCATCAGGGCAAAGGGGAACTGCCGGCCAATCCATTGGCCACCCCGGATCGGAACAAGAGACAACTGCTGCATCAACTGCCCGCCAAGTTGCGCGGCTATGGCAAGAGCGCCCCCGACGCGGTGGTGCTTGTCGTCGTAGACGCCGACAAAACACCGTGCACACAGCTCTTGGCCGAACTCGAAGTCATGTTGGCGAAGTTGCCCACCCGCCCGGCGCGGGTGTTGTTCAGGCTGGCGATCGAAGAGACCGAGAGTTGGTTCATCGCCGACACGGTTGCTGTTCAGAAGGCCTTCCCAAAGGCGAAAGTCGCTGCCCTGAAAAAGCTCAAGTCAGACGCCGTTGTCGGTGCTTGGGAACGGCTCGCTGAAAGCATTGGGTCCACCGGCTCTTCCGGCACGGACAAGCGCCGGTGGGCAGAGCAAATCTGCCCTCACCTTGATCTCGACAATCCACGCTCGCCCAGCCTTGGAAAGCTCATCTCAGGCGTAGCCCGTGAGCTTGATAGTGCCAGCGTCACGCGCTCGAAAGTGCCACGGCCTGCTGTCTGAGTCAGGCGCCGGAAGAAGCGCTTTCCCACAGTGCCTGCCGTATGCGGCTGGCCATGCGCGGCCACACTTCGGGGTTCACCAGCCGTGGCGGCACCTCACCTCGCACCAGGCCGATGATTTGCGCCGCCGCCATGCTGGCCATCGCCACCCGGGCCTCGCGGGTGACGCCGGCGTTGTGCGCGGTGGCGATCACGTTGCCCAGCTTGAGCAAGGGGTGGTCGGCCGGCGGGGGCTCCACCATCCAGACGTCCAGACCAGCGCCGCCCAGGTGGCCGCGCAACAAGGCGGCGTGCAGCGCGGCTTCGTCGTGGATGCCGCCGCGCGCGGTGCTGATGAACAGCGCACCAGGCTGCATGGCGGCAAAGGCTTGTTCATTGAACAGGCCGGCGGTGCTGGCATCGAGCGGGCAATGCAGTGAGACCACATCGGCGCGTTGCAGCAACTGCGGCAGCGCCACCGGTTGCGCGCCACGGCGCAAGATTTCGGCGCCGTCGAGCAAGGGGTCGCAGGCCAGCACCGTCATGCCGAACGCCTGGGCCAGCGCGGCCACACGCCGCCCGGCATGGCCGATGCCCACCAGCCCCAAAGTGCGGCCGTGCAGGCTGCGGCCGATGGCGTCGCTGCGCGCAAAGCGCTCGCCGCTGCGCAGGCGGCGGTCGCTTTCAGTGATGCGCTTGCACAGGCCCAGCATCAGCCCCAGGGTGTGCTCGGCCACGGCCGCGGCGTTGCTGCCGGCCTGGTTGAGCACGGCCACGCCCGCGGCGGTGCAGGCGGGCACATCCACCGTGTCATAACCGGCACCATAAGCCGACACGGCCAGCAACTGCGGGCAACGCTGCAACAGCGCGGCGTTCACGAACCAGGGCGCGGGCAGGTCGTCGCGCGCGGAAGACACATGGTAGATGTGCGCTGCGGCCAGGGCTTGCGCCGTTGCGGCGTCGTCACCCTGTGCGCGGTGAACGCTCAGGCGCAGCTCAGGTGCGGCGGCGATGGCGGCATCGAAGGTGATGGCGTCGAGCGGCAAGTCGAGGCGAACAACGCTGAGCGGTGCGCCGGTTGGCGATGAAGGCATCAGTAGTCTCCGCGCGGCAGCAGGCTCATCAGCATGCGCGAAAAGCCGCCGTCAACCGTTAACTCCTGGCCGCTGATGTAGGCGCTCATGTCGCTGGCCAGGAACAACACGGCCTGGGCCACGTCTTGCGGCTGGCCGATGCGCCCGGCCGGTATCGCCGCACTCATGCGTTCGGTGTTGCCGGGCAGGTCGTAGCGCGCCTGCGTGAGCGGCGTGCGCGTCATGCCCGGGCACACGGCGTTGCTGCGGATGCCGTGGCCGCCCCATTCCAGCGCGAGCTGGCGCGACAGCATGGCGATGCCGGCCTTGGCCACGCTGTACGAGCCGGCCTGGGGCGTGGCGTGTTCGGCGGCGATGCTGGCAATGTGCACCAACGCGCCGCGGCCGCGCGCTCGCATCTGTTGAGCGAAAGCCTGCGAACACAAAAAGGCGCCGGTGAGGTTGATGGCCAGGGTGGCGTTCCAGTCCTCCAGGCTTAACGTTTCAAGCAAGCCGGCGCGGATGATGCCGGCGTTGTTGACCAGCACGTCGCAAGCGCCCAGCGCGGCCGCGCTGGCGCTGGCGGCCTGGGCAACGCTGGCGGCCTGGCTGACATCACACTCAATGGCCACGGCCTGGCCGCCCTGGCCCACGATCTCAGCCACCGTGGCCGCAGCACCTTCGGCACTGCGGTCCAGCACCGCCACGCGCGCGCCGTGCGCCGCAAAGGCCTGGGCAATGGCGCGGCCGATGCCGCTGCCCGCGCCGGTGACCACGGCCACGCGGTCGCCCAGGTTCAATGAATGCGGGAATGCGGCGTTGCTCATGGGCTGACTTTCGATGTGGCCTGGCGTCGTGCGCCTGGGCGGCATTCTACTAATCGGTATTCTTGACTACCCATAAACACTAATCATGACGGTTGCGTGTGACACGGGGCTCGAAGGGCAACGCCAGAGCCGGCTTCTGGTGGCGAACACCGATGCGTGGCCCGGGGGCGCTGGCATAGCATGCCCGGCATGAGCGACGTTCACGCCGTCACCCGCCTGTGCCGGGCCAGCCCGCACGATGCCTTGGCGTTGCTGTCGCAGGCCAGCGGCCTGGCGCGCTGGAACCTGGGCCTGTGGCACACGCAAACCGCACCCGGGGGCTTGCTGCAAGGCCGTTCGTTGTTTGATGGCGCGCTGGGCTTGGCGCAGGTGGTGGTTCACGCCGAGCAGGGCTTGGTGGAATACCGCGTGGGCAGCACGGCACCGGCCCTGGTGCCGCGCATCCAGGCGCGCGTGCAACCTGGGCCCGAATTGGGCTATGCGAACGGGCATTGCCTGGTCACCTTGCTGGCCTGGCGCAGCGCGGGCATGAGCGACGCGCACTGGCAGCGCTTGCGTGCCGTGCACGAGGTGGAAATCGACCTCATCCGCGCGCAGCTTGAAGCCGCGCCCGCGGCTCGCGCATGACGTTCACGCTGGCCGCCTGCGCAGCGCTTGATGCGGCGCCCAACCCGTTGGCCGGCGCCGCAGCGGCCTTCGCCCCTGGCGCGCCGGGCACCCTGTACTTCGACGCCAACTCCATCGGCCCCATGCCCGCGGCCGTGCCGCAACGCCTGGCCGCGCTGTTGCACGATGGCTGGCGCGTGGCGCGGCGGCGCAGTTGGAATGAGGCCGATTGGCTGGCACAGCCGCGTGCGCTGGGTGCGGCGCTCGCGCCTGTGCTGGGCGCTGAAGCGCAAGACGTGTTGGTGTGCGACAGCACCAGCATCAACCACCACAAGCTGCTGCACCTGGCCTTGAGCGTGGCCGCACCGCGGCGCACCATCGTGATCGAAGACAAGGTGTTCCCTTCCAACCGCTACGCCGCGCAAGCCTTGGTGCAGGCAGGCCGGGCCGAACTGCGCAGCGTCAAGAACGCGGGCGAGCTGGCCGCGGCGCTGGCGCCGGGCGACGTGGCCGTGGTGTCGCTCTCGCATGTCGATTACCGCAGCGGCGAGCGGCTCGACATGGCCGCACTCACTGCGCTGGCGCACGAGCACGGCGCCCTGGCGCTGTGGGACGTGTCGCACTCCGCCGGCGCCGTGGCCGTGAAGCTGCGCGAAGCGAGTGTTGACCTCGCCGTGGGCTGCGGCTACAAGTACCTCTGCGGCGGCCCGGGTGCGCCGGCGTTGATGGTCGTGCACCCGCGCTGGCAAGCCGCGGCCTGGCCCGCGCTGGCAGGCTGGATGGGCCATGCCGACACCTTCGCCTTCGCGCCCGACTATGAGCCCGCCCAGGGCATGGCGCGCTTCCAGGTGGGCACGCCCGCCGTGCTGGCCAACGAAGCCTTCGCCGCGGCCGCCGGCATCTGGCGCGGCGTGGACATGGCCGCGCTGCATGAGCGCCACCGCAGCCTCACCGAAACCCTGGTGCAACTGATGGATGAGCAGTGCGCGCCGCTCGGCGTGGTGCTGGCCGGCCCGCGCGACCATGCGCGGCGCGGCGGCCATGTGGCGCTGCGCTTCGAGGCACCGGGGGCCAATGTGAACGCGCTGGGTCAAGCCCTGGTGGCTGCAGGCGTGGTGGTGTCCACCCGCCTGCCCGATGCGCTGCGTTTTGGCGTGCACCCGTTGACCACGCAGCACGCCGATCTGTGGTGGGCCGTGCAACGGCTGGTTGTCATCTTGCAGAGCAACGTTTGGCGTGAGCCACACTTTCAAGGCGCGTCGATATGAGCACGCCGGCCACGAGCCCATCCGCCCGCCTGGCCGCCGACATCGGCGGCACCTTCACCGATGTGGTGCTGGAAACCGCGCACGCCCGCCACTCCTGCAAGGTGCTCACCACGCCGCGCCAGCCTGAACTCGGCGTGATGCAAGGCATTGCGCGGCTGCTGGCTGAATCGGGCGTGCGCGCCAGCGAGATCGGCCTGGTCATCCACGGCACCACCCTGGCCACCAATGCGTTGATCGAACGCAAGGGCGCGCGCACCGCCTTGCTCACGACTGAAGGTTTTCGTGACGTGCTCGAAATGGGCTATGAAAAGCGCTACGAGCAATACGACGTGAACATCGAACGCCCGCTCGAACTGGTGCCGCGCGCGCTGCGCTTCACCGTGGCCGAGCGCCTGGCCGCTGATGGCACGGTGCTGCGCGAGCTGAATGAAGCCGCTGTGCGCCAGGCCGCGCAAGCCATGCGCAGCGCCGGCGTGCAAGCCGTGGCCGTGGGCTTCATCAACGCCTATGCCTGGCCGGCGCATGAACAGCGCGCGCGGCAATGGCTGGCTGAAGAGTTGGGGCCTGAAGTCACGCTGTGCCTTTCCAGCGAGGTGTGTCCGGAAATGCGCGAGTACGAGCGCTTTTCCACCACCTGCGCCAATGCATATGTGCGCCCGTTGATGGCCGGTTACCTGGAACGTTTGCGCGCCAGCCTTGATGCGGCAGGGTTGCCGGTGCCGCTGCTGATGATGATGTCGGGCGGCGGCGTGACCACGCTCGAACTGGCCTGCCGCTTCCCCATTCGCCTGGTGGAAAGCGGGCCGGCCGGTGGCGCCATGCTGGCCAGCGCTTTGGCGCTCGCGTGCGGCCTGCACGAGGTGATGGCGTTTGACATGGGCGGCACCACGGCCAAGGTGTGTTTGATCAGCGGCGGCCAGGCCGAACGCGCGCGGCGCTTTGAAGTGGGGCGGGTCTATCGCAACCTCAAGGGCAGCGGGTTGCCGCTGCGCATACCGGTGATCGAACTGGTGGAGATTGGCGCCGGCGGCGGCTCCATCGGCCGGGTGGATGCGCTGGGCCGCATCACCGTGGGCCCTGATTCCGCCGGCGCCGAGCCCGGCCCGGCCTGCTATGGCCTGGGCGGTGAAGCGCCCACGGTGACCGATGCCAACCTGGTGCTCGGCCGCATCGAGCCCAGCCGTTTTGCCGGCGGCCGCATGGCGCTCAACGCTGCGGCGGCGCAAGCGGCCTTGCTGCACAGCGTGGGCGAAGCGCTGGGCCTGAACGCCACCTGGGCGGCGGCGGGCATGTCAGAAATCGTTGAAGAAAACATGGCCAACGCGGCCCGCGTGCATGCCGTGGAACGCGGCAAGGCGCTGCGCAGTTGCACCATGGTCGCCTTTGGTGGCGCCGCGCCGCTGCATGCCGCGCGCTTGGCGGCCAAGCTGGGCATCACGCACATCGTGGTGCCGGCCGGCGCGGGCGTGGGTTCGGCGATTGGCTTTTTGCGCGCGCCGGTGGCGTTTGAGGTCGTGCGCAGCGATGCCGGGCGGCTGAGCGGGGCTGATCTGGCCGGGCGCAACGACCGCCTGATGCAGATGGAAGACCAAGCCCGCGCCGTGGTGGCGCCTGCGGCACAGGCCGCCGGGCAAGTTAACGCTCCATTGCAGGTGACACGCCTGGCCGAGCTGCGCTACGAAGGCCAGGGCCACGAGTTGCGTGTTCCCTTGAGCGCTGGGCCGTTGAACGATGCGGCCGTGCAGCGCCTGCTGGCTGACTTTGAAGCCGCCTACGAACACGCTTACGGCCTGCATATTCCCGGTGCTGAAGTGGAAGTGGTGACCTGGTCTGTCACCGTGGCCACGCCGCCGCAACCTGGGGTGGTGGCGAAGCTGCCTGCTGCCATCGGCGAGGCCATGGCCATCGGGCAACGCGCCGTGTGGGAACCGGCGCTGGGCCAGACGGTTAACTTCGATCTGCATTGGCGATTTGATTTGGCCCCTGGTGCCAAAGTCACCGGCCCGGCCCTGGTGCTGGAACACGAAACCAGCACGCTGGTGCCAGCAGGTTGGCTGGCGCGCGCAGACAGCCAGTTTCATCTACACCTTCATTTACAAAGCTCCGGCACATGAACGCCATGCTTGAAACCCGCGCCGACCCGCTGGCCGCCATCCGCACCCAGGTGATGTGGAACCGCCTCATCGCCGTGGTGGAAGAGCAAGCCCAGGCGCTGCTGCGCACCGCCTTCGGCTCGGTGGCGCGCGAAGCGGGTGACCTGTCCGCCGGCGTGTACGACCTGCAAGGGCGCATGCTGGCCCAGGCCGTGACCGGCACGCCCGGCCATGTGAACAGCATGGCCGCCGCCGTGGCGCATTTCCTCGCGCGCTTCCCGCTGCAAAGCATGCGCGCGGGCGATGTCTTCATCACCAACGACCCCTGGCTCGGCACCGGCCACTTGTTCGACTATGTGGTGGTGACGCCGGTGTTCTTGCCCGGTGGCAGCGCAGCCGTGGCGCTGTTCGCATCAACCTGCCACACCATCGACGTGGGCGGTGTCGGCTTCTCGGCTGAAGCGCGCTCGGTGTATGAGGAAGGCACCTGCATCCCGCATCTGCGGCTGCGCAACGCGGGGCAACTGAATGAAGACGTGCTGGCCATCATCCAGGCCAATTCGCGCAACCCAGTTGAAGCGCGCGGCGACATCCTGTCGCTGGTGAGCTGCAATGAAGTGGGCGCGCTGAGGCTGCGCGACATGATGGCCGAGTTCGCTTTGACCAGCATCGACACCCTGGCCGCCCACATCATCAAGCATTCGCGCCAGGCCACGCGCGCGGCCATTGCGCGCTTGCCACAAGGCCGCTGGCGCGCTGCGATGCGGCTCGATGGTTATGAGGCGCCGATTGACCTGCATGCCGAGCTGCACAACGACGGCCAGCGCATCGTGGTGGATTACGCCGGTTCGTCTGCCGCCTCGGGCCGCGGCATCAATTCACCCAAGTGCTACACCGACGCCTATTCAGTCTTCGGTTTGAAGTGCCTGGTCGCCCCCGAGGTGCCCAACAACGCCGGCTCGCTGGAACCGTTCGAGGTGCGGGCCACGCCGGGCAGCATCGTCCACCCGCTGCGCCCGGCGCCCGTCACGGCGCGCCACGTGGTCGGCCAGATGCTGCCCGACCTGATGTTCGGCTGCTTGGAGGCCGCGCTGGCCGGCCAGGTGCCGGGTGAATCGGCCGGCAGCATCTGGGTGCTGGCCATGCAAAGCGAGGCACCGGCCTTCAACACCATGAGCGTGGGCCTGGGCGGCACGGGCGCGCGGCCGGGGCTGGACGGCTTGTCCACCACCGCCTTCCCATCCGGCGTGGGTGGCATACCGGTTGAAGTAACTGAATCACAAGCGCCGCTGGTCTTTTGGCACAAGGAATTTTTGTGTGACTCGGGCGGCGCCGGCCTGCACCGCGGCGGCCTGGCGCAGCGCATCGTGGTCGGCGCGCGCGACGGCGTTGCCTTCACCTGCGCCGCAGCCACGTTCGACCGCCGCGCCCATGCCGCGCGCGGCCGCCAGGGCGGGCATGACGGCGCGCTGGGCGTGGCTGTGGTTGAAGCCGCGTGTGGCGACACGGTGTTCGAAGGCAAGGGCACGATCCAGGTGCCCGCCGGCGCGCGGCTGCGTGTGGACCTGCCCGGCGGCGGCGGCTTTGGTGATGCGCGTTTGCGTTCGTGCCAGCGCGTGGCGGCTGATGTGGCGGCGGGCTTGGTCAGCCCGCAGGCGGCGCTGCGCTTGTATGGACAAGCCGGGCTTGAGCTTGAGCCCACGCCCATCACCACGCCAGGCGGCAACGCATGATCACGCTTGAACACTGCCAGGTGCTCGACGCCGCAGACCAAACCGCGGGCTTGAGCGGGCAATTCGAGCCACCCCCACCGGGGCAGATTTTTCTCGATGGCAACTCCATCGGCGCCATGCCGCGCAGCGTGCCGCAGCGCATGGCACAGGCGCTGCACGGCGAGTGGTCAGCGCTGCGCCGCCAGGCCTGGCACCAGGCCGATTGGCTCGATGCGCCGCAACGCATCGGCGCGGCCATGGCCGGCCTGCTCGGCGCGCCCGCGCAAGACGTGATCGCCGTGGACAACACCAGCCTGAACCTGCACAAGCTCCTGGCCTATGGCTTGCAATTGGCTGGCGCTGAAGGGCAGCGCAACGTCATCGTCTACGAGGCCGATGGCTTTCCCACCGACGCGCATGTGGTGCAGGGCATCGTGCGCCACGGCCAGGGGCGTTGGCAGGCGCGGCCCATTGCGTCACCAGGCGAGTTGGACGATGCGCTGCAAGCCGATGTAGCCATGGTGTTGCTGGCGCACGTTGACTACCGCAGCTCGGCGCGCTGGGACTTGCCCGCCACCACCACCGCCGTGCACGCCGCGGGTGCGCGCGTGCTGTGGGACTTGTCGCACAGCGCCGGTGTGCTGCCCATAGGCCTGGCAGAAAGCCGTGCCGACTTTGCCGTGGCCTGTGGCTACAAGTATCTGTCTGGCGGCCCGGGTGCGGCGGCGCTGGCCTACATCCGGCACGATTTGCAAGGCCACGACTGGCCCGCCCTGCCCGGCTGGCTGGGCCATGCTGACCGCATGAACTTCCGTGCGCAATACGAGCCGGCGCCGGGGCCGTTGTCGCTGGTCAGCGGCACCATGCCGGTGTTGCAGAACGTGGCCATGGAGTGTGCGGCGCGCATCTGGGCCGGGGTGGAGCCGGAGTTGTTGTTCGCCAAGCACAGCAGCTTGTCTGAAACGTTAGTCACCCTGATGGCTGAGCAATGCGGCGCCTTGGGCGTGCGGCTGCTGTCACCGGCCAACTACGCGCAGCGCGGCGGCCACCTGGCCTTCAGTTGCCCGGGCGGCGGACCCACTTGCGAAGCCTTGCTGGCGGCTGGCGTGGTCACGTCATTTCGCCAGCCTGATGTGATCCGCTTCGGCCTGGCGCCGGCCACGGTGTCGCATGCTGATTTGTGGCAGGCCGTGGCGCGCCTGCGCAGCATCTTGTTGGACGAAACTTGGCGCGAAGCGCGCTTTCAGGAGGTGTCGGTGTGAATGCAGAGACGAACAGCGGGCCAAGGCGCTGGATCAGCAGCGGCTCGCCCTGGGAAGAACTGGCCGGCTATGCGCGCGCCGTGGTGCAGGGCGAGTGGGTTTTCGTTTCCGGCACGGTGGGCATGGACGCTGCCACCGGCACGTTGGCCGCGGGCGCGCAGGCCCAGGCGCAGTGCGCGCTGGACATCATCGAACGGGCTTTGACGCAAGCTGGCGCCACCCTGCTCGACACGGTTCGCGTGCGCGCCTACGTGCCCGAGCGCGCCGACGTGGCGGCCGTGTCAGCCGTGCTCAAGCAGCGCCTGGGCGCGGCGCGGCCGGCCAACACCACGGTGTGTTGCCCACTGGCGGTCGAGGGCGCGTTGGTCGAAATCGAAATCACCGCACTGCGCCAAACTGCCCCATGACAACCGCGCCACCCATGCTCGAATTGCGCCAGTTGCGCAAGACCTTCGGCAACCTGCGCGCCGTGGATGGCGTTGATTTACTCATCGAAGCCGGCCGCATCACCGGCCTGATCGGCCCCAACGGCGCGGGCAAGACCACGCTGTTCAATCTGGTCGCCGGCACGCTGGCGCCCAGCGCCGGCAGCATCCACTTCATGGGCCAGCGCATTGATGGCCTGAGCCCGGATCGCATCTTCCACCGCGGCCTGGCGCGCACCTTCCAGGTGCCGCGGCCCTTCCCGCAAATGACGGTGCTGGAAAACCTGATGCTCGTGCCCGGCGCGCAACTCGGCGAGCGCTTCTGGAACAACTGGCTGCGCCCGGCGCAGGTGGCGCACCAGGAACGCCGCTCGCGCGAGCGGGCCATGAGCGTGCTGGGAACCTGCGCCCTGGCTGACAAGGCCAGCCACCTGGCCGGGCGGCTTTCAGGCGGCCAGCACAAGCTGCTGGAACTGGCGCGGGTGTTGATGATCGAGCCCAAGCTGATCTTGCTCGACGAGCCCGCCGCTGGCGTGAACCCGGCGCTGCTGGAAACGCTGGTTGAGCGCATCGTCGCGCTGCACCGCAGCGGCATCGCCTTCCTGGTGATCGAACACAACATGGAGCTGGTGATGAGCCTGTGCCAGCCCATCATCGTGATGATGCAAGGGCAGGTGGTGACGCAGGGCAGCGCCGATGAGGTGCGCAACGACCAGCGTGTGCTCGACGCCTATTTGGGTGAGGTGCCGGCTTGAATGAAACACCCCCTACGCGCTTCGCGCGCCTTCCGGCAAGCATGCCGGAAGGCCTTCGCAGGCGAGAAACAGTCCGCAGGGACTGTTTCTCGTCCGGGCTCAGCCCCCTCAAGGGGGCCGAGCCCGCGGCTCCAAGCCGACCTGCGTCGGCTTGGACGGGCCGAGGAATGGCCGCGTCTCGCGGCCATGCGGCCTGCAAGGCACGCCAGCGGCCCGGCAGAGCCGGTTCCGCGGCGTTCGCTTGGTTCGAGCTGTTTCATCCTTCGCGGGTGGCGGACGCCTTCAGGGAAAAATGAAATGAGTGCCGAGGCCCAGCCATTGCTGCAAGTGCAAGACCTGGTGGCCGGCTACGTGCCGGGCCTGCCCATCGTGCATGGCGTGAACATCGAGCTGCGTGCGCGCGAAGTGGTGAGCATCATCGGCCCCAACGGCGCGGGCAAGAGCACGCTGCTCAAGGCCATCCTGGGGCTGGTGCATGTGGAAGGTGGGCGCATCACGCTCAATGGGCGCGACATCACCAGCCTGCCCACGCATGAAGTGGTGGCCGCGGGCGTGGGCTTCGTGCCGCAAACCGCCAACGTCTTCACCACCCTCACCATTGCCGACAACCTGCGCGCCGGCGGCCACTTGCTGGCCGGCAGCGCCAAGGGCGAGCTGGCAGCGCGGCAGGAACGCGCCTATGCCCTGTTCCCGCTGCTGGCCGAGAAGCGCCGCGAGCGGGCGCGCACCTTGTCGGGCGGGCAGCGCCAGATGCTGGCCATCGCACGCGCCTTGATGACCGACCCCGCGCTGATCGTGCTCGACGAACCCAGCGCCGGCCTGTCGCCCATGCTGGTGGCCGAGGTCTTCAACCGCGTGCGCGAGCTGGCCGCGCAAGGCGTGGCGGTGCTGATGGTGGAACAAAACGCCAAGGGCGCGCTGCGCCATTCAGACCGCGCTTATGTGCTGGCCGAAGGCCGCAACCGCGTGCAAGGCGCGGCGCAAGACTTGCTGAACGACCCGGCCGTGGCAGCGGCGTTCTTGGGCGGCATGGCGGCAGTGGCCACGCTTGGGGTGGCGCCGTGATCGCGCAAGCGCTGGCTGACGGCGTGTTCACCGGCGCGGTGATTGCGCTGGGTGCCATCGGTGTGTCGTTCACCATGCAGATCATGCGGTTTGCCAACTTCGCGCATGCCGAGTTGTTGACCTGGGGCGGCTACCTCACGCTGCTGGGCGTGGGCTTCATTGGCGCGGGCAGCCCCACGGCGGGCTTGTCATTCGGCTGGCCGCTGCTGCTGTCCGCCACAGCCGCGGCCGTGGTCACCGGTGCGCTGGCCTGGCTGATTGACCATTGGGTTTTTCGCCCCCTGCGCCGCAGTGGCGCGCACCACCTCACCATGGTGTTTGCCTCGTTCGGCATCGGCCTGGTGTTGCGCCACTTGATCGTTTTGTTTTGGGGCCATGAGTCGCGCTTTTACACACGCGAATTGCAGATGACGATGGAGATGCTGCCCGGCGTGCGCATCCTGCCCGATCAAATTTTCATCCTCCTGCTCACGCTGTTGATCGTGCTGGCCTTGCACCTGTACCTGGCGCACAGCCGCACCGGCATTGCCATGCGCGCCACGGCCGAGAACCCGGCGCTGGCGCAGGCCTGCGGCATGGAAGTGGAAGGCGTGATCCGCGCCACCTGGTTCATCGGCGGCGGCCTGGCCGCGCTGGCCGGTGTGTTCGTGGGCCTCACCCCGCAGCTCAATGCCGACATCGGCGGCAGCCTGCTGCTGGCGTTGTTTGCCGCGGCCATCTTGGGCGGCATCGGCAGCCTGGCCGGCGCTGTGGTGGGCGGCCTGGCCGTGGGCCTGGCCGAAAACGTGATGCTGCTGTGGGTGAGCCCGGGCTACAAGCAGGCCATGTCCTTCGGCTTGCTGCTGCTGGTGCTGGTGCTGCGCCCGCAAGGGCTGTTCGGCGAGCGCAAAGAGGGTGAGCGATGAGCGGTATCGCTTCTTATCTCGTTTTCTTCTTATGCGTGGTGCTGATCCTGTGCCTGGTCACGCTCGGGCTGAACCTGCAATGGGGTTTCACCGGTTTGTTCAATGCCGGCGTGGTGGGTTTTTATGCCATCGGCGGCTACACCTATGCCTTGATCACCGCCGCACCACAGCCGGGCCTGATGGCTAACTTTGGTTTGCATTGGACGCTTGGCCTGCTCGCCGCCATGGCCGCCACCGCGGCCGCGGCCTGGTTGATCGGCGCCGTCACGGTGCGCCTGCGCGGCGACTACCTGGCCATCACCTCGTTCGGCATTGCGGTGACGATTCAACTCGTCACCCTGAACTGGCAGGAACTCACCGGCGGCCCGAATGGCCTGACCAAGCTGGGCCGCCCGCTGGCTGACTGGTTCACCACGCCGGCCAGTTTCAACCTGGCCTACTTGCTGCTGCTGGCGGGCATCGTGGCGCTGGTCTACGCGGGCCTTGAACGCATCTTGCGCTCGCCCTGGGGCCGCGTGCTGCGCGCCATTCGTGAAGACGAACTGGCCGCCGTGGCGCTGGGCAAGGATGCGCGCGCGTTGCGCCTGCAAGCCTTCATCATCGGCTCCACCCTGATGGGCCTGGCCGGTGCGCTGTACGTAGGCTTCATCGGCTTTGTCAGCCCGTTCGACTTTCTGCCCATCCTCACCTTCCAGGCCTGGGCCATGCTCATCGTGGGCGGCAGCGGCAACAACCGTGGCGCCATGCTGGGCGCACTGGTGGTGTGGGGCATCTGGACGCTTTCGGGCATCGCCGTCACCAAGTTGCTGCCCCCGGCCCTGGCGGCGCAAGGCGCGGCGCTGCAAGTCATCTTGATCGGCCTGGCGCTGGTGTTGATGCTGCTGCTGCGCCCGCGAGGGCTGATTGGGGAAGAAGCCGTTGTCTCGCGCCACGCCAGCGAATAAGCTCGTTCACTGAAACCAACCTCGAGGAGTCTTCACGATGTTCGCAAAGCTTTTCTCGCGCCCGCTGCGCTTGTTTGCGGCCAGCGCGGCGCTTATGTTCGCCGGCGCCGCCGCCGCACAAACCGCCTGCCCGGTGAAGGTGGGCGGCGTGCTGCCGCTCACCGGCTCCATGGCGCCCATCACCAAGAAAATTGCCCAGGCCGCGGAGCTGGCCTTCGAGCACATCAACGCCGGTGGCGGCATCAAGGGCTGCCCGGTGCAGTTCATCTTGCGCGACGACCAAGGCCAGCCCACGGTGGGTGTTGACGCCGCCAAGTACCTGGTTGAAGTGGAAAAGGTGGCGGCGTTCACCGGCACCATTTCATCGGGCGTCACCGGCCCCATCATCGCCGCGGTGACGGCGCCTTCCAAGGTGGTGCAAGTAACGTGCTGCTCCACCGCCAGCCCCTTCACGCTCGACGGGCGCAGCGGCGGCTATTTCTTCCGCACCATTCCCACCAGCAAGACGCAGGCCTATGCCACGGCATCCGAAACCACGCGCCGCGGCTTCAAGAAAACGGCCGTCATTTACGTGAACACCGACTTCGGCAAAGACATGCTCGGCTTCTACAAGGCCGCCATGGGCAAGCTGGGCGGCGACGTGAGCATCGAGGTGCCCTACAACGACAACCAGACCAGCTACCGCGCCGAAGTGAGCCGCGCGCTGGCGGGCAAGCCGGAATCGTTGTTGCTCATCGGCTTCCCGAAAGACGCGGTGACCATCGTGCGTGAATGGCTCTCGCTCGGCGGCCCACGCAAGGTGGCATTGAACAATTCCATGCGCACGCTTGATTTCGTGAACGGCGTGGGCGCCAGCTTTGTTGAAGACTTCTTCGGCATGGACAACGCGCAAGTGGCCGGTCCGAATGTCGACGCCTTCAACCAGGCCTTTGACGACAAGTTCAAGACCGACAGCAAGGGCCCGGGCGTGCACACCCAGTACGACGCGGTGATGGTGCTTGGGCTGGCCATGAACATCGCCAAAGACCTGACCGGCCCGTCCATCCGCGACGCCATCCGCCAGGTTCATGCCGCCGGCGGCGCCACGGTGGGCACGGGCCCGGCCGAATTCAAGAAGGCCATCGAGCTGATCAAGGCCGGCCGCGCGATCAAGTACCACGGCGCCACCGGCCCGATCGAGTTCGACGCCAACGGCGACGTCACCGGCCCGGCCCTGGTGTGGAAGATCACCGGCGGCAAGATCGAAACCGACCGCGTGATTTCGATCGAGGACATGCAGGCTTTG
>JANOXU010000065.1:0-17144 GCA_031418595.1 Burkholderiales bacterium | reverse complement strand
CACTGCCTGGGGCCTGCTACCCGGCGCACCGACGCCTACCGGGACGGGACTCTCACCCGTTGGACTGGCGCAGCATGCAGCAGCACTACCTTCCCCCTGCGGGTTCAGTCGAGCCTTTGCTTCGTGACGCACCATGCGGGCATTGTCTCAGCCGCATGTGGTGCGACCTCTCAGCTCTTGCACTGAATCGTGGCCTGGGCCTGCACGGCGTCGCCCGCGCCGATGAAGTCTTGCGCCTGCGCCACGCGCTTGAGCACCGGGTTGTCTGCCAGCTCGGCGCGCTGCGTGCTGTGCCACTGGCGCAGCACCTGGTAGCCCGTGGGGCACAGGCGCGTGGCCTCGGTGCTGAGTTGCACCAGGGTGCGGCTGCGCAATTCAAAGGCCTGCGGTTGGCCCGCAGCGGTGCCCAGGCTGCGTACGTTCACCTGGGCGCAGCCACCCAAGACCAGGCTCACGGTGCACAGCAGAAACAGGATCTTCATCGCGCCATTCTTGGCCCGATGCCCAGCCAGCGTGGCCGCGAGAAGCGCTGCAATCGCAGCGCTTTGCTCAGCCTGCGCTCAGCACCTGCGGGTTCAGTGCGGTGGGCGGGCGCCCTGCGTGGGGGCCAAAACCCAGCGCGGCGATCAGGTTGGCCGCCGCCAGATTCGCCATCGCCCGCCGCGTGGGCAGGCTGGCGCTGGCGATGTGCGGCGTGAGCACCACGTTGGGCAGATCCAGCAAGGCCGGCAGCACGGCCGGCTCGCCTTCGAACACATCGAGCCCGGCCGCGGCAAGGGTGCCGGCGCGCAGCGCCGCGGCCAGGGCGGCGTCGTCAACGATGCCGCCGCGGGCGATGTTGGTCAACGTGGCCGTGGGCTTCATGCGCGCCAGCGCCGCGGCGTCGATGAGATGCTGCGCGGCGGGTGTGTAGGGCAACACCAGCACCAAATGGTCGGCCTGGGCTAACAGCTCATTGAAGCCGACATGGCGCGCGCGCAATGGCGCCTCCACCTCGGCCGGCAGGCGCGTGCGGTTGTGATAGATCACTTTCATGCCAAAACCCAGCGCGCCGCGCCGGGCAATGGCCTGGCCGATGCGCCCCATGCCCAGCACGCCCAGCGTGGCACCGTGCACGTCGGCACCGGCAAACAGGTCGTGGCTCCATTTCGTCCACTTGCCGGCACGCAAATACCGTTCGCTCTCGGCCATGCGCCGCGCCGTGGCCATCATCAACGCGAAGCCGAAGTCGGCCGTGGTTTCAGTCAGCACGTCGGGCGCGTTGCTCACCAGCACGCCACGCGCAGTGCAGGCCGGCAGGTCGATGTTGTTGACGCCCACGGCCATGGAGCACACCGCGCGCAGTTGCGGGCAGGCCTGCAACAGCGCGTCATCGACCCGCTCGCTGGTGGTGACGAACACGCCGGCCTTGCCCTGCAGGCGGCGCGTCAACTCGGGCTCATCCCAGACATCGTCATGCGTGTTGGCCTCGACTACGAAGTGCTCACGCAGCGTGGCCAGCACTTCTGGAAACACGCCGCGCGCCACCAGCACCGCGGGCTTGGAAGGCACTGGAGTCAGTTCGATGTTCATTTAGGTTGCACCAAAACCACCGGTGCTGCGCTGCCCTTGAGCGCGCTGCCGGGGTGGAAGCCGATCACGGCCAGCATCACGAAGAAGCCCACCACGTAGGCCACGGCCACGAACCAGCCATGGCGCAACCACTGCCCGACCGAACGCGCCTCGGGGTACATGCTGGCCAAGGCCACGCCCGCAGACGAGCCGAACCAGATCATCGAGCCGCCGAAGCCCACCGCGTAGGCCAAGAAGCCCCAGTCGTAGCCGCCTTGCTTGAGCGCCAGGGCGGTGAGCGGAATGTTGTCGAACACCGCAGACAAAAAGCCCAAGCCCAACGCGGTGGGCCAAGACGCCGCGGGCAAGTGTTCCACCGGCATCATCGAGGCGCATAACACCAGCGACAACAGGAACACCGAGCCTTTGAAGGCACCGGGCAGCAAGCTCCAATCGGGCTTGCGCACCGCCACCCCCAGCAGCAAGGCGACCCACACCGCCAGGCCCAGGAAGGGCAGGCTGTCGGCCAGCGCGTTGAAGCGGGTGTTGACGACCACGTTGACGGCCACCGCCGCAACCAGGATGAAGGCCACCACGCCAACCCGGGCCCAATCGATGCGCGCACCGGCGGTTTCATCGCGTTGAATCGGCGAATAGGCCTGCTGCTTGAGCGCAGCCGGAATGCCGAAGATGAACAAGGCCACCACGGCGCCGATGTAGGCCTCGAGCACTTCGAGCGGGTTGACGCCGGCGATCCACATCATGGTGGTGGTGGTGTCGCCCACCACACTGCCGGCGCCGCCAGCGTTGGACGCCGCCACGATGGCCGCCAGGTAACCGATGTGCACCTTGGCGCGGAACACGGTGTGCGCGATGGCGCCACCGATCATGGCCGCGGCGATGTTGTCGAGGAACGAAGACAGCACGAACACCAGCACCAGCAGCACGAAGCAGCCCTTCCAGTCGTCTGGCAGGTAGCGCGGCAGCACCGCTGGCACCTGGCTTTCCTCGAAGTGCTTGGCCAGCAACGCAAAGCCCAGAAGCAACAAAAGCAAGTTGCTCAGCACCACCCATTCATGCCCCAGGTGGCCCATGAAGCCGGGCAGGCCGGCGCCAGTCTTGAACGGCGACGCGGTGACCTTGTACAGCGCAATCACGATCGCCCCGCCCAGCGCGATGGGCAAGGTGGCGTGGTGGAACAATGCCACGCCTGCCAGCACCACGGCGAACATGAAAAATTCCACCGGAACGCCGCCCAACGTGGGGCCGGCAAAGGCGGTGCTGGCCGCCAGCGCAGGCAGCGGGCTGGCCAAAGCCAGCAAAGCAGCGGCGCGGCACAGCGTGGCGATTCTTGTTCTCATCGTCAAACCTCTTGTTGGGCCGGCCACACCGGCAGCGTCATTCTAGGAAGCGGGCAAAGGCGGCCACCGCCTCACGCTCGGTGACGAGGCTGTTTTCAATGGCGGCCGGGTCGGCATGCCCCAGCGCCATGCCGCAGACCAGCATCTCGCTGGCCGGTGCGCCGATGTGTTCCATGATGATGCGGTGATAGGGCGTGAAGGCGGCCTGCGGGCAGGTGTGCAGGCCGCGTGCACGCGCCGCGATCATCACGCTTTGCAGGAACATGCCGTAGTCCATCCAACTGCCCTGGCGCATGACTCGGCTGATGGTGAAGATCAAGCCCACCGGGGCGCCGAAGAATTCGTAGTTGCGCCGGTGCTGGGCGTGCATGCGCTGCTTGTCTGCCTTGCCGATGCCCAGCAGGCCATACAGATCCCAGCCCACCTTGCGCCGGCGCTCCAGGAACGGGCTGACCCATTCGGTGGGGTAGTACGGGTACTCCTCGGCGTGGCCTTCGCCTTCGGTGTCATCAAAGGCGCGCTGCAGTTTGTCTGTCAGGCCCTGGCGGGCAGCGCCGGTGAGCACCGTCACCAGCCAGGGCTGGGTGTTCGTGCCAGACGGCGCCCTTGAAGCCACGCGCAAGATGTCTTCAACCTCGGCCCGCGGCACGGGCGTGGGCAGAAAGGCGCGGATCGACTGGCGGCTGATGAGGGCGGCATCGACCGCGGCTTGTGTATCGGATGGGCTGTGCGGGTTCATGACGCCATTCTTCCATTGCGCCCTGCCGCTGCGGCGGCAGCGTCCACTGCGCTGAACTAGAAGAAGCTCCCTAGACATTGCTGCACCGCAACAAAAGTGCTTGCAGGCCCATGTGAAACCCCTATACTTCGTTTCATGTTGCAGCGCAGCAAACGCTGCACAGAGTTTGAACCTCAACCCTGAACCCGGAGATATCAACATGCTGACCGCCGAACAAGTCCTGGCCGCCCACAAGGCCAACGTTGAAACGATCTTTGGCCTGACGAACAAGGCCTTTGAAGGCGTTGAGCGCCTGGTCGAACTGAACCTGCAAGTGGCGCGCACCGCCATCAGCGAAGCCGCCGCCAGCACCAAGGCAGCCCTGTCGGTGAAGGACGCACAGGAACTGATGGCCCTGCAAGCCCAGTTCCTGCAGCCCGCCGCCGAGAAGGCAGCCGCCTATGGCCGCCACGTGTATGACATCGCCGCCGCCACGGGTGCCGAAGTGACCAAGGTCGCTGAAGCCCAAGCTGCCGACGTGCAAACCAAGGTGATGGGCCTGGTTGACAGCGCCGTCAAGAACGCGCCGGCCGGCAGCGAGAGCGCCGTGGCCATGGTCAAGTCGGCCGTGGCTGCTGCCAGCAACGCCTACGAGTCGGTGAACAAGGCCGCCAAGCAAGCCGCCGAAGTGGCCGAAGCCAATTTCCAAGCGATGCAGAACACCGCTGTCAAGGCTGCCCAGGCTCCGGCCAAGGGCAAGCGCGCCTAAATCAAAGTAGTTGGAGCTTCGTTGCGCGCCACTTCTCAAGAAAGCGGGGAACTTTCAGGAAGTGGGCGTATCCCATGAAAGCCACGGTCTGATTGACGTGGTCTCTTTGGATGGTTGTCTCCTCGGTACCTCCTGAATCCCCCTTTCAAGGTACCTTTACGGCCCGGCGCAAGCCGGGCCGTTTTCTTTTGTGGATACCGGCTTTGCGCTGACCCGCGGTGGCCGCGCTCAGCGCGTCAAGGCCGCCATACGCTGGCGCAGCGCCGGCAACTGCTCCAGCGTGACTTCCCGCCCCAGTTGAATCGCCCTGGCGCGCGACGTGAAATCGGCGCTCGAAATGCCAGCCAATCGCGGGCGCAGCACCAAGTCAGCATCGCGCAGTTCCAATGTGTTGATGCTGCGCGCCATGATGGCAAAGGTTTGCAGCAGCATGCGAATCGGGTCGCCAGTGGCAGCACCGTCGGGCAGCGCGCTGATGTCCACGGCAATCACCAGCTCGGCGCCCATCTGCCGCGCAAAGCGCACCGGCACGGGCGAGACCAGCCCGCCATCCACATATTCGCGTGCGCCAATACGCACCGGCTGGAAGATTGCCGGCACCGCGCTGGAGGCGCGCACGGCCGCACCGGGGTCGCCCACTTGAAACAGGATCGGCGCGCCGCTGTCCAGGTCAGTTGCCACCACGCCCAGCGGCAGCTTCATCTGCTCAATGCTGCGCCCACCGGTGTGCTCGCGCACATAGCGCGCCAGCGATTCGCCACGGATCACGCCGCGGCCCGGAAACGCCCAGTCGGTGACCACCGCCTCATCCATCCCCTGGGCCAGCGCGGCCAGCTCGGCCCCGCCTTTGCCAGATGCGTACAACGCGGCCACCAGGCTGCCTGCGGATGTGCCCACCACCAGATCAGGCCGAATGCCGGCCTCTTCCAGCACCTGAATCACCCCGATGTGGGCGAACCCGCGCGCAGCGCCGCCGCCCAAGGTCAGGCCAACGCGCGGCAGCCTGGGCAAGCGCGGCGGCACCACCGCCACGGGCGGCACGGGCGGCACTGGCGTGAGCACGGGCGGCACGGGCGGGGTGGTTTGGCAGCCGGCCAGAGCCAAACCCGCCAGCGCGGCCACGGCCTGACGGCGGTTCAAGACACTCATTTGCGAATTCTATGAACCCGACGTCGGCTCTTTAGCCTAAAAATCGTATTTAGAAATTAATAAAAAGTAGTTCTCAGGAATATAGACTGTCCATAGAGTCGCCCGCTGCACTGCAACATACGAGCACGCCAAGGCATGGACTGGATAGCGATCATCAGCGGCTTCGGCGTCGGCGCCATCGTCGGCCTCACCGGCGTGGGCGGTGGCTCGCTTATGACGCCGCTGTTGATGGGTGTGTTCCGCCTGAGCCCGGCCGTCGCGATCGGCACCGATCTGTGGTTTGCCGCGCTGACCAAGGCGGGTGGCGCCGTCGCGCACCATCGCCACGGGCATGTTGACTACCGCATCACCGGCTTGTTGCTGTTGGGCAGCATTCCGGCGGCGGTGGCCACCATTGCGCTGATGCACCTCACCGGCATCACCAAGGGCTGGGCGCAGGCCTTGACGTTTTCGCTCGGCGTCGCTCTGCTGCTGACCGCGGTGACGGTGGCCTACAAGCATGTGTGGCACCGCGTGGGCCTGCGGCTGGAAGCCTGGCTGCCTGAACACCGCAAGCGCAACCTCACCGTGCTGGCCGGGGCCTTGCTCGGTGTGCTGGTGACGCTCAGCTCGATTGGCGCGGGCGCCCTGGGCGCCACGCTCATCTTGCTGCTGTACCCGCGCCTGCCCACGCAGCGCCTGGTGGGCACCGACATTGCGCACGCCGTACCGCTCACGCTGGTGGCCGGCATTGGCCACGCCACGCTGGGCCATGTGGACTACGGCCTGCTCGCACCGCTGCTGCTGGGGTCGTTGCCTGGAATTTGGCTCGGCGCGCGTCTGACCAAGACCCTGCCCGAAACCGCGGTGCGCACGCTGTTGTGCGCGTCGCTCGTCATCGCCGGTTTGAAAGTGATCCACTAACCATGTACTCCTACTCTGACTTCGACCGCCAGTTCGTCCGCGCCCGCGCCGCGCAGTTTCGCGACCAGTTGCAGCGCCACCTCGCGGGCGACTTGCCGGAAGACGAGTTCCGCCCGCTGCGGCTGCAAAACGGCTGGTACGTGCAGCGCCACGCGCCCATGCTGCGTGTGGCCGTGCCTTACGGCGAATTGAGCAGCCGCCAGTTGCGCCAGTTGGCCCGCATCGCGCGCGAATTCGACCGCGGCTATGGTCACCTCACCACGCGCCAGAACGTGCAGTTCAACTGGATACCGCTTGAGCGCGCGGCTGATGTGATGGACTTGTTGGCCGAAGTGGACATGCACGGCATCCAGACCAGCGGCAACTGCATTCGCAACATCACCAGCGACGCATTGGCCGGCGTGGCGGCCGACGAAGTGGTGGACCCGCGGCCGTATTGCGAAATCCTGCGCCAATGGAGCACGCTGCACCCCGAGTTCGCCTTCCTGCCGCGCAAGTTCAAGATCGCCGTCACCGGTGCGCGCGAAGACCGCGCCGCGATCGCCTGGCATGACATCGGCCTGCAATTGCTGAAAAACGATGCCGGCGAGGTGGGCTTCAAGGTGCTGGTGGGCGGCGGCATGGGCCGCACGCCGGTGATCGGCTCGGTGCTGACGCCGTTCCTGCCGTGGCAGCAGATCCTGGTTTACATCGAAGCCATCGTGCGGGTCTACAACCGCTTCGGCCGGCGCGACAACTTGTACAAGGCACGCATCAAGATCCTGGTGAAGGCAGAAGGCCAGAAGTTTGCCGATGCCGTGAATGCCGAATTCGCCAGCATCGTCGAGCGCGACCTGGACGGCCATGCCCAGATCATCACGCAGGCCGAATTCGACCGCGTGGCCGCTGGCTTTCGCTTGCCGGCCGGCGTGCATGCGCAGCCGGGTTTCGACAGCACGGGCAGCAACGATGCCCCGCTGCCCTACCGCCGCTGGCTGGAACGCAACGTGCACAGCCACCGCCTGCCAGGCTATCGCGCGGTGACGCTGTCGATCAAGCGCAGCGGCCAGGCCCCGGGCGACGCTACCGATACGCAGCTTGAAGCAGCAGCCGCACTGGCTGATCGCTTTTCGCACGGCGAACTGCGCGTCACGCACGATCAAAACCTGCTCCTACCCTGGGTGCAGGCCAGCGAGTTGCAGGCCCTGTGGCAAGCCGCCAAGGCCGCCGGCTACGCCACGCCGAACATCGGTTTGCTCACTGACATGATCGCCTGCCCCGGCGGCGACTTCTGCGCCCTGGCCAATGCGCGCTCCATTCCCATTGCCGCGGCCATCACCGAGCGTTTCGATGACCTCGATGTGCTGTACGACATCGGCGACATCGACCTGCACATCAGTGGCTGCATCAATTCCTGCGGCCACCACCACAGCGGCCACATCGGCATCCTGGGCGTGGATAAAGACGGTGCCGAGTGGTACCAGGTCACCGTGGCCGGCTCCGACGGCTCCACCCTGAGCGGTGAATCCACGCCGGGCAAGGTCATCGGCCCGTCATTCGCGGCCGAAGAAGTGCCCGATGTGCTGGAAGCGCTGATCGACACCTACCGCCGCGAACGCCAGCAAGGCGAACGTTTTACCGACACCGCCAGGCGCCTGGGCCCGCTGCCGTTTCGCACCGCGGCCAATGCCGTTCGCCGCGCCACGGCTGCCGCCTGAAGCCGCTGCTTAACGTTCGAGACACGTCATGAAATTCATCGACCCACATCAAGACACCTGGCATCTGGTCACCGGCGAAGACGGCCCCATGCCTCACCCGTCACCGCAGCCGCAGCGCCTGCTCACGCTTGAACAGTGGCATGCGGTGCGCCTGAGCTGGCCGGTGGGCCTGGGCACCGGCCTGCTGCTGCCCAACACCGCCGACGTGGAGAGCCTGGCGCAAGACCTGCCGCCACAGCGCGCGGGCATTGAACTCATCGTCCTGCAATTCCCTAAATGGACCGATGGCCGTGCCTACACCCAGGCCCGGCTGTTGCGCCAGCGCTTGCGCTTTGAAGGCCAGGTGCGCGCCACCGGCGAGGTGCTGGTCGACATGCTGCCGCTGCTGCAACGCACCGGCTTCGACGCGGCGCAATTGCGCGCCGACCAGAAGCTCGATGCGGCCCGCCGCGCGCTGCGCTTCTTTGCCGGGCACTACCAGGGCGACGTGGTGCAACCCCAGCCGCTGTTCGCGCGGGCGGCGGCATGACCGCCATCGAGTTGTACGCGCGCAAGACGGCGGGCTTCGACGCGCGCCTGGCGCGCACGGTGGCGGTGCTGGAAGGTGCGGCCACTGAACATGGTGGGCGCATCGTGCAGGCCACCAGCCTGGGCGCCGAAGACATGGTGCTCACCGACCTGATTGCGCGCCACCATCTGCCCATTGCCGTGGCCACCTTGGCCACGGGCAAGCTGCATGCACAGACCTTGGGGCTCGTCCCGCGCATCGAGCTGCGCTACGACATCAAGGTTGAGCGCTTCGAGCCCGAGCCCTTGGCCACCGTGCGCTTCGTCGCCCGCCACGGCGAACGTGCCATGTTTGACAGCATCGAGTTGCGCAAGGCCTGCTGCGGTTTGCGCAAACTCGAGCCGCTGGCGCGCATGCTCAAGGGCCGCGAGGCCTGGGTCACCGGCTTGCGGCGCGAACAAAGCCCGGGGCGCGGCGAGGTGCGGTTCAGTGAAGCCGATGAGCCATGCCGCACCAAGTTCAACCCCCTGGCAGATTGGAGCTGGAACGATGTGTGGCACCACATCGCCAACCACGATGTTCCGTACAACGGATTGCACGACCAGTTCTTCCCCAGCATCGGCTGCGAGCCGTGCACCCGCGCCATTGCCGTGGGTGAAGACTTCAGGGCAGGGCGTTGGTGGTGGGAGCAAGAAGCTGCGAAAGAGTGCGGCTTGCATGTGAAGTACGAGACTGAAGGAACCCGCGCATGAACGCCCCCGTGAATCTGGAAAGGCTGCTGCCAGCGCTGGACAGCAGTCACCTCGACTGGCTGGAAGAAGAAGCCATCTTCATCCTGCGCGAAGTGGCCGCCACGTTCGAGCGCCCGGCGTTGCTGTTCTCGGGCGGCAAAGACTCGTGCGTGGTGTTGCGCCTGGCAGAAAAAGCCTTCAAGCACCGCGTGGCGGGCAATGAATTCAGGGGCCGTCTGCCGTTCCCGCTGCTGCACGTGGACACCGGCCACAACTTCCCGGAAGTGATTGAATTCCGCGACCGGCGTGTGGCCGAAATGAACGAGCGCCTGGTGGTGGCTCATCTGGAAGACTCCATCAAACGCGGCAGCGTGCGCCTGGCGCACCCGCTCGAATCGCGCAACGGCCACCAGACAGTGGCGTTGCTCGAAGCGATCGAAGAACACCGCTTCGACTGCCTGATCGGCGGCGCCCGGCGCGACGAAGAAAAGGCCCGTGCCAAGGAACGCATCTTCAGCCACCGCGACAGCTTTGGCCAATGGCAACCCAAGGAGCAGCGCCCCGAACTGTGGACGCTGTTCAACACGCGCATCAAGCCCGGCGAGCACTTCCGCGCCTTCCCCATCAGCAACTGGACGGAGCTGGACGTGTGGCTGTACCTGGCGCGTGAAAGCATCCCATTGCCCGCGATGTATTACGCCCACCCACGCAACGTGGTGCGGCGCAAGGGCTTGCTCGTTCCAGTGACCAACGTGACCCCGGTGCAAGCCGGTGAAGCGGTTGAGAACGTCGAAGTGCGCTTTCGCACCGTGGGCGACATGACCTGCACCTGCCCGGTGGAAAGCGGCGCGCGCAATGCAGCCGAAGTCGTGGCCGAAACCCTCACCGTCACGCTCAGCGAACGCGGCGCCACGCGCATGGACGACCGCACCAGCGAAGCTTCGATGGAGCGGCGCAAGAAGGAAGGCTATTTCTGATGACTGCTCTGTTGAAGCAAACGTTTGACATCACTGACCCGTCGGCGCCCATCCACCGCGATGCGTCACACGCCCCGGACCACCGCGCCCTGCGCTTTCTCACCGCTGGCAGCGTGGACGATGGCAAGAGCACGCTGATCGGCCGCCTGCTGTTCGACAGCCGCGCCATCCTGGCCGATCAGTTGGACAGCCTGGAGAAGAAAGCCGCCGGCGCGCCGATTGATCTGTCGCTGCTGACCGACGGCCTTGAAGCCGAGCGCGAACAAGGCATCACCATCGACGTGGCGTTCCGCTACTTCGCCACGCCGCAGCGCAAGTTCATCATCGCCGACGCGCCCGGCCACGAGCAGTACACGCGCAACATGGTCACCGCCGCAGCGGGCAGCGACGCCGCCGTGGTGCTGGTCGACATCACCAAGATCGACTGGGCGGCCAGCCCGGTGCTGCTGCTGCCGCAAACCCGCCGCCACGCCTTGCTGGCGCATTTGCTGCGCGTGGGCAGCATCGTCTTCGCCGTGAACAAGCTCGATGCGATGGCCCAACCCGGACCGGCCTATGCAGCCGTGCGTTTGGCGCTGTTGAGCTTTGCGCGCGAGGCCGGCTTCGAGGTGGCGGCCATCGTGCCGGTGTCGGCCCTGCGCGGCGACAACGTCACCACGCCGTTGCGCACCAGTTGGTACAACGGCCCCAGCCTGCTGCAAGTGCTGCACACCCTGCCTGCGGTACAGGAAAGAAGCGACGAGCCGCTGTTGCTGCCTGTGCAGTACGTGGCCCGCGACGCCGCCGAACCCGGCCAAGGCGTTGGCCACCAGCCGCGCACCGTGTGGGGCCGCATCGCACATGGCCGGGTGCGCGCGGGCGATGCGGTGCAGGTCTTCCCCAGCGGCGAGCGTGCCACCGTGGTGGCCGTGCGCCGTGCTGGCACCACCGTGGGTGATGCCCAGGCCGGGCAGTCAGCTGGGCTGGTGCTCGACCGCCAACTCGATGTTTCACGCGGCGACTGGCTGGCCGCGCCTGACCACCTCAAGCTCAGCCAACGCTTCAGCGCCACCCTGGCTTGGCTGGACACCGAGCCCGCCGTCATCGGCCGCAAGGTGCTGCTGCGCCACGGTAACCGCTGGGTGAATGGGCGCATCACCGCCATCGAACACCGGCTCGACATCCAGACCCTGGTGCCCACCGGTGCGCGTGAACTCACCGTGAACGAGATCGGCCATGTGCAGATCGAAACGCAACACCCCTTGCCGCTGGAGCCCTACTTGCACAACCGCGTGGCCGGCGCCTTGATCGTGGTCGACCCGAGCAGCCACCGCACCAGCGGCGCCTTGCTGGTCAAGGCTCTGGGGTAAAAACGGGCATGGGCAAGGTGTACATCGTCAGTGCAGGGCCGGGGGCGGCAGACCTCATCACCGTTCGTGGCGCTCGCCTGCTGGCGCAGGCCGACGTGGTGCTGTTCGATGCCCTGACCGACCCTGCGCTGCGCGATGCGGCGCCCCATGCGCGCTGGGTCGATGTGGGCAAGCGCGGCTTTTGCGTGGCCACGCGGCAAGACAGCATCAACGCCATGCTGGTGCGCCATGCCCAGGAACACGCGGTGGTGGTGCGCCTGAAGGGCGGCGACGCCAGCCTGTTCGCGCGACTTGAAGAAGAGCTGCTGGCGCTGCACGCTGCGGGCGTTGAATGCGAAGTGGTGCCGGGTGTGACAGCGGCCATCGCCGCGGCCGCGGGCACGCAACGCCCGCTCACCCGGCGCGGTGGTGGGCGCAGCGTGAGCTTCACCACCGCCATGACTCGCACCGGCGCCATGCATGCCACGCGCAGCGCCGACACCGAAGTGTTCTACATGGCCGGGCGCCAACTCGCCGCATTGGGGCGCCGACTCGCCGCCGCCGGCTGGAGCGCCGACACACCGTGCTGCGTGGTGTCGCGCGCCGGCTGGCCCGATCAACTGGCCAGCGACCATGCCCTGTGCGACCTGGCCCAGGCAGCGGTGCTGCATGCCGGGCGGCCCACGGTGGTGACGGTGGGGGCCGGTGCCCTGCCCGTGCTGCGCGATGTCAAAGCCAAGGCCGATGCGCAGCCCCTGGCCAGAAAGCCTGCGCCCACGCCCTAAAATGTGGCCCGCTTTCCCCTACCGCCTCCGTTAAAGCCCGCACATGACCCACGTTGTTCTTGAATCCTGCATCAACTGCAAGCACACCGATTGCGTGGACGTTTGCCCGGTCGATTGCTTCCGCGAAGGCCCGAATTTCCTGAGCATCGACCCCGACGAATGCATTGACTGCGCGGTGTGCATTCCCGAATGCCCGGTCAACGCCATCGTGCCCGAAGAAGACGTGCCGCAAGAGCAAATCGCCTTCATCAAGATCAACGCCGACCTGTCACGCAAGTGGCCCAGCATCACCAAGCGCAAAGCTGCGCTGCCCGATGCCGAAGAATGGGCTGAACGCAAAGACAAGCTGCAATTTCTGGTGCGCTGAAAAAGCGCCTGATCTCAACCGTTAAGGGCCACGAACGCGGGCCCGCCCCGCTGCCATGAACCCTGCCGCCGCCACACCGGTGATCACCACCGCCCAGGCCCACGACGCCCCGATCGAGACCGATGCCGTGATCGTCGGGGCCGGCCCGGTGGGCCTGTTCCAGGTGTTCGAACTCGGCCTGTTGGAGATCAAGGCCCACATCATCGACTCGCTGGCCTACCCTGGTGGCCAGTGCATCGAGCTGTATCCCGACAAGCCCATTTACGACATTCCCGCCGTGCCGGTGTGCACCGGCAAGGAACTCACCGACAACCTGCTCAAGCAAATCGAGCCCTTCGGTGCCACGTTTCACCTGGGGCAAGAAGTCACCGAAGTGCGGCGTGAAGCCGACGGCCGCTTCTTCGTGCAGACGTCAAAGGGCACACGTCTGTTGAGCAAGACGATCTTCATCGCCGGCGGCGTGGGCTCGTTCCAGCCGCGCTTGCTGCGCGTGGAAGGCATTGAGAAGTACGACGGCACGCAACTGCACTACCGCGTGCGCAACCCGGCGCAGTTTGCGGGCAAGAACCTGGTCATCGTGGGCGGGGGCGACTCGGCGCTCGACTGGTCGTTGAACTTTGTGCAAGCAGGCCCGAACCGGGCCGACAGCGTGATCCTCATCCACCGCCGCGACGGCTTTCGCGCGGCGCCGGCCAGCGTGGCACGCATGCGTGAGTTATGCGATGCGTACGAGATGCAGTTCGTGGTCGGCCAGGTCACGGGCATTGAAGAAGCCGATGGCCACATGACGGCGCTGAAGGTCACCGGGGGCGACGGCGTCACCCGCGTCATGCCGGTTGACATGCTGCTCGTTTTCTTCGGCTTGAGCCCCAAGTTAGGGCCGATTGCGCAGTGGGGCCTGGGCCTGGAGCGCAAGCAGATCGTGGTCGACACCGAGAAGTTCGAAAGCAACATTCCCGGCATCTTTGCGGTGGGCGACATCAACACCTACCCGGGCAAGAAGAAGCTCATTCTTTCGGGCTTCCATGAAGCGGCGCTGGCGGCCTTCGGTGCGTCGCCTTATGTCTTCCCGGACAAGCGCGTGTTGCTGCAATACACCACCACCAGCCCCAAGCTGCACAAGGTGCTGGGCGTGGAAACGCCGGTCTTCGACTGAACACGTTTTGTGGCGGCGATAATGCCGCCGTGGCGCGAGAGTTCGCTTGCGCCACGTTCGCTGGGGGTGCTGGGTCTGTGCAATGCGCAGCCGGCTGAGAAAGTCCCTTTGAACCTGATTGAGGTAATCCTCGCGCAGGGAAGCTACCGGTCTGAAGGCCCGCACTCAAGCGCGCCGCCGTTCCTGTTTGCCCACCTGCCATCGACCTGGAAGTCACGATGGCACGCTACGCATTTTCCGTACTCGCACTGGCTGCCTGGGCCACAACCCACGCTGTTGCGCAAGCCCAGGTGCAGACCCCGCAAACCATCACCGTCACCGGGCGCAGCGGCGGCCAGGGCGCCAGCGTGGCGGGGTTTGGCGACACGCCGGCCTGGCGCCTGCCGCTGAGCAGCACCGTCATCAGCCTGAGCCAGTTGCAAGACGCCGGCATTGCGGGCCTTGGCGACCTCACCCGCCTGGACGCCAGCGCCACCGACGCCTACAACCCGCCCGGCTACTGGGCGCAACTCGGCGTGCGCGGCTTCATCGTCGACAACCGCTTCAACTACCGGCGCGACGGCCTGCCCATCAACGCCGAAACCGCCATCACGCTGGACAACAAGCAGGCGCTCGAACTGCTCAAAGGCACCAGTGGCCTGCAAGCCGGCACCAGCGCGCCGGGCGGCCTGGTGAACCTGGTGGTGAAACGCCCGGGCCCCAGCCTGCGCGCGGCCAGCCTGGGCTTCGAACAAGACGGCACGTTGCGTGCGCAGGCCGATGTGGCCAGCCGCGCCGGCGCCGACGGCGCCCTGGGCTGGCGCGTGAACATCGGCGCCGCGCGGCTGGAGCCTCAGGTTAAGAACGCGCGCGGCAGCAGCTGGAGCGCCGCCGCGGCCTTCGACGCCCGGCTGGCACCAGGCACTTTGCTGCAAGCCGAAGTCGAACTCAGCCGCCAAAGCCAGCCCAGCGTGCCGGGCTTCAGCTTGCTGGGCGCGCGCTTGCCTGCGGCGGCCAGCATCAACCCCACCCTCAACCTCAACAACCAGCCCTGGAGCTTGCCCGTGGTCTTCAACGGCCGCACCGGTTCGTTAAAACTAACGCACGAGTTGAGCAGCGCGCTGGCCTTCACCGCGCACGCCATGCGGCAAAACCTGCGCACCGATGACCGCATCGCCTTCCCCTATGGTTGCAGCGCCGAGGGCGACTACTCGCGCTATTGCAGCGACGGCACGTTCGACCTGTATGACTTCCGCAGCGAGGGCGAACGCCGCACCAGCGACGCCGCTGAACTGGCCCTGGCCGGCACGGCCAACGCCGCTGGCCTGGCGCACCAGTTCAAAGCCGGCGTGCTGGCCACGCGCTACCAGGCGCGCTTCAACCGCCAGGCGTTCAACTGGGTGGGTGTGGGCAGCCTGGATGGTCACACCATGGTCGGCCCCGACGCCAGTTTGGCCGGCGAAAACACACAGCGCAGCGAGCGCGGAAGCGAGTGGTTCGTGCAAGACGCCATCACCTTCAACCCAGCCGTTAGCTTGTGGGCCGGCCTGCGGCACAGCCGTGTGCACCGCGAAAGCGTGGCCACCGACGGCAGCAACGCCACCCAGTACAGCCAGGCCTTCACCACGCCCTGGCTGGCCCTGGCCTACAGCTTCAAGCCGCAGGCCACGGCCTATGCCAGTTGGGGTGAAGGGGTGGAAAGTGACGTGGTGCCGGGTTTGCCGATCTTCACCAACGCCGGCCGGCCGCTGCCGGCGCTGAAGAGCCGGCAAGCTGAGTTGGGCTTGAAGCAAAGCGGCAAGGCATTGGATTGGCGCATGGCCGCCTTCGACATCCGCCGCCCGGCCTGGGCCGACACCGGCAGTTGCGACGCCAGTGCCAGCTGCACCCGCGTGCTCGACGGCGCCGCCCGTCACCGCGGCCTGGAGGCCGAAGCCGAGTGGCGCGGCGGGGCGTTCTCGCTGCGCGGCAGCGCCATGTGGCTCAAGGCCCGCCGCGAAGGCAGTGCCACCGCGGCCATCAACGGCCGGCAACCCACCAACGTGCCGGCCGCTAACCTGAAGCTGCAGGGCACCTACAACCTCGGCACCCTGCCCGGCCTGGCCGTGATCGGCTTTGCCACCCACGAAGGCCGGCGCATGGTGCTGCCCGACAACAGCCAGGCCACCCCCGGCTGGACGCGCATCGACCTCGCGCTGCGCTACGCCCAAGCCTGGCAAGGCAGCAACCTCGTGTGGCGCCTGGGCGTGGACAACGTGGCCGACACCCGGGCCTGGAAAGAGTCCCCCTACCAATACGGCCACGCCTACCTCTACCCGATGGCACCGCGCAGCTTGCACGCCTCTGTGCAGGTTCGGTTCTGAATTTGGCGCTTTGCGCAGCCAAGTTAGCAGGGCAGCGAGGATTTCAATTTATACTTGCGGGCTTCATTCCTCGATAGCTCAGTTGGTAGAGCGCCGGACTGTTAATCCGTAGGTCCCTGGTTCGAGCCCAGGTCGAGGAGCCATAAAAATCAAGGGGTTAGCGATGCAAGTCGCTAACCCCTTTGACCTTTCAGACCCTCCGTGTCCGACTCGTGTCCGAAATTTCGGCGGGTCGCGGCCTGTGTCCTGGGAGCAACGCGGTTCGGTTCCCGGGATGTCTCGCGAGGTGTCGCGGCGAACATTCACTTCGGTCCCCAACCTGAGCGACCGGCCAAAACTGATTCGGGCCACGCGGTAGATGGGTCGAGCGGCTGCGGCGGCCTTCACCGGACGTTTGACGATCGGGCTCCAAGGACGACCGTCCCTGCTCCAGGAGCGGGCGCTCGGCTTGTCGCGCGTGCGGTCAGGCGTCGAACGACCGATCGGGCTTGCCGACGCAGCATTCAGGGTCTAACGCTGCGCGTCGTAGGCCGTCTTGCACGGGCTGTCCGAAACTGTATAAAATCTCAGTCCATGCACGCATTTGATCGCCTTGCAGAACGGGGGCCGTTACTTGATGGCCCGGCGCAGCAGCACTACCTGTCAAGGTTTTACTTGAAGGGTTTTGCCCAAAGCCGGCGCGTGGCTGTATACGACCGAACCACTGGCGTCGTCGATTCGGCAACACCCTTCAAGTAAAACCTAGACAGGTAGTGCTGCTGCGCCGGGCCATCAAGTAACGGCCCCCGTTCTGCAAGGCGAT
>JANOXU010000064.1:0-17875 GCA_031418595.1 Burkholderiales bacterium | reverse complement strand
AAGGATCAGGACGGTGGGGCGTGCTGCGTAGCGAGGTAAAGGAGGAGCTTGCGGCCCAGCGGGCCGCAAGCGGGGGACACGAGCGTAGCAGCACGCCCCGCCGGCCTGATCCCGCTCAAGAGATGAAGTGCTGCTTGCTTGCGGCTGCGGCGCAACCCGCACACACCTGTAAGAAGCCCACCCCCCGCGCCTTTTATTACACGGCCAGCCCTCAAGTCCGCGGCCCACACTGCACGCCAAGTCAAAACGCTTGGGGCCAAGATGATTCGTTCACTGTGGATTGCCAAGACCGGCATGGAAGGCCAGCAGTCCAAGCTGGATGCCATCTCGCACAACCTGGCCAACGTCGCCACCAATGGCTTCAAACGCGGTGGCGTGGTGTTTGAAGATCTGATGTACCAGAACCTGCGCCCGGCCGGCGCGGCCAGCTCCGACCAGACACAACTGCCCACCGGGCTGCAAGCCGGGCTGGGCGTGCGCGTGGCGGCGTCGACGCGCAACTTCAGCCAAGGCGGCCTGCAACAAAGCGGTGGCAACCTGGACCTGGCGGTCAAAGGCAATGGCTTCTTTCTCATTCAGATGAGCGACGGCAGCACCGGCTACACGCGCGACGGCGCCTTCCAGGTCGATGCCAACGGCTCCATGGTCACCAGCAACGGCCAGACCTTGCAGCCCGGCATCACCATCCCGGCCAATGCCCTGAGCATGGCCGTGGCCGCAGACGGCACCGTCAGCGTCACGCTGTCGGGCCAGGTCGCGGCGCAAACCGTGGGCCAGATTCAACTGGCCAGCTTCATCAACCCGGCCGGCCTGGAGCCGCGCGGCCAAAACCTGTACGGCGAAACCGCTGCCTCGGGCTCGCCGCAAACCGGCGCGCCCGGCGCGGCCGGCCACGGCACGCTGTTGCAGGGTTTCTTGGAGGGCAGCAACGTCAACGTGGTTGAAGAACTGGTGGCCATGATCGCTACCCAGCGCGCGTATGAACTGAACTCCAAGGCGATCCAGACTTCCGACCAGATGCTGCAACGTTTGAGCCAACTTTGATCACCCCGCTGATGCGTCTTGCCTTCATTGCCGCGTTCGCGGCGCTGGCCCTGCCAGCTTGCCAAAGCCTGCCCACGCAGGTGGAAGTGGCCGAGCCCACCTCGGTGCTGCCGGCAGCACCCGTTCAGGCCGTGGCCAGCAACGGCGCCATCTTCCAGGCCGCCACCTATCGCCCGCTGTTCGAAGACCACCGCGCCCGCCACATCGGCGACACGCTCACGGTGCAGATCGTTGAAAAGGTCAGCGCCAGTCAAAAGAGCACCAGCTCGGTGGACAAGAGCGGCAAGGTCAACGCCAGCGTCACCGCCGTGCCGCTGCTCGGCGCGGCTGCGCTGGCCAAGCTGGGCGCCGCAGGCGCGGGCAGCAACACCTTTGCGGGCAAGGGCGCCACGGAGAGCAGCAATGATTTCTCCGGCACCATCACCGTGGTCGTCACCGGCGTGCTGGCCAACGGGCACTTGCTGATTGCCGGCGAGAAGCAGATCGGTGTCAACAGCAACGTCGACGTGTTGCGCTTCTCGGGCAAGGTCGACCCACGCGCCATCCAGCCCGGCAACGCGGTGCAAAGCGCGCAGATCGCCAACGTGCGGGTTGAACACCGCGGCCGCGGCCAGCAGGCCGAAGCGCAAAGCATGGGTTGGCTGGGCCGCTTCTTTCTGAGCGTGTTGCCGCTATGAAGCCGCGCAAGAAGTGGCTGGGCATGACGCCCGATACGCTGCACCGGCGCCTGTGGTTGCGCTTGTCGCATCAAGACCGCGGTCATGGCGGGCATGAAGGGTGGCTGCGTGCGCTCGTGCTGCTGGCGTTTGCGCTGGCCAGCGCGGCGCTGTGGTGGCCCGTGCCGGCACAGGCCGCGCGCATCAAGGAGCTGGCCGCCATACAGGGCGTGCGCGCCAACACCCTGGTGGGCTACGGCCTGGTGGTCGGGCTGGACGGCACCGGCGACCAGACCACGCAAGCCCCGTTCACGGCACAGAGCCTCACCGCCATGCTGCAACAGTTGGGCGTGACGGTGCCCGCGGGCACCAGCATGCAGTTGCGCAACGTGGCCGCGGTGATGGTCACCACCGTCTTGCCGCCGTTCGCACAACCCGGGCAGACGCTGGATGTGAGCGTGGCCAGCATCGGCAACGCCAAGAGCCTGCGCGGCGGCACGCTGGTGGCCACGCCGGTAAAGGGCGCTGACGGCCAGATCTACGCCCTGGCGCAAGGCAACCTGGTGGTGGGCGGGGCCGGCGCATCGGCCGGCGGCAGCAAGGTGACGATCAACCACCTCTCGGCCGGGCGCGTGCCCGAAGGTGCCACGGTGGAGCGCGCCGTGCCCATGCCGGCGCTCACGGCCGAAGCCGTGACGCTGTCGCTCAACGCGGCCGACTATCAAACCGCGCGCAGCGTGGTGCAAGCCATCAACCAGGCCAAGGGCCCGGGCACCGCCACGGCGGTAGACGCGCGCTCGGTGCGCCTGCGCATGCCTGCCGGCGCCGACGCGCGCGTGGCCTTCATGGCCGACATTGAAAACCTGGCCATCGAGCAGGCCCAGCCGGCGGCGCGCATCGTGCTCAATGCGCGCACCGGTTCGGTGGTGCTGAATGACGCCGTCACGCTCAAGGCTTGCGCGGTGGCGCATGGCAGCCTGTCGGTGACGATCAGCACCACGCCACAGGTCAGCCAGCCCAACGCGCTGGCGCAAGGGCAGACCACGGTGACCGAGAAGAGCGAGATCGCCATCACCCAGCAAGGCGGCGCGCTGGTGCAGATGCCGGCCGGCGCGAAATTGACCGATGTGGTGAAGGCGCTGAATGCACTGGGTGCCACGCCGCAAGACCTGCTGGCAATTCTGCAAGCCATGAAATCGGCCGGTGCCTTGAACGCCGAGATCGAAGTCATCTAATGGCCGCGCCATCAAGCCTGCCCCGCATCCAGCAAGGCCTGGCCGGCGACCAGCGCCACCTGGCCGCCTTGCGCAGCCAGGCCGCGGCCGACCCCAAGGCCGTGGTGCGCGAGGCCGCCAAGCAGTTCGAGGCGCTGTTCATGCAAGAGCTGCTCAAGAGCATGCGCGCTTCGACCCTGGCCACGGGCACCCTGGAAAACGAAGGCAGCCGCCTGGGCACCGAAATGCTCGACCAGCAATTGGCCACGCAAATGACCGGCCTGCCCGGTGGCTTGGCCGACGCCATTGCACGCCAGCTTGAACGCCAGATGCTGCCCAGCGCCGGCGCGCCCGCCGCCGGCATCAAGCCTGCGGTCAGCGCTGACCAGACGTTGCGCATTCCCGGCAAGGGCGCGGCCGCGTTCATCGACAAACACCAAGGTGCAGCGGACAAGGCCGCCGCGGCCAGCGGCATCCCCGCGGCGTTCATGATCGGCCAGGCGGCGCATGAAACCGGCTGGGGCCGCAGTGAGATCAGGCGGGTCGATGGCAGCGCGAGCTTCAACCTGTTCGGCATCAAGGCCGGGCCGGAATGGAAGGGCGCCGTGGCCGAAGTGGGCACCACCGAATACGTCAACGGCCAGGCGCAAAAGGTGAGCGCAAAGTTTCGTGCCTATTCCAGCTACGACGAATCGTTCGCCGACTATGCCCGTTTGGTCCGTGCCAACCCACGCTACAAAGACGCGGTGGCCGCCGGCAACGACGTGCAGTCCTTTGCCACCGGCTTGCAGCGCGGCGGCTATGCCACCGACCCGGCCTATGCCGACAAGCTGGCCCGTGTGATCAACACCACGCTGCGCCTGCAGCGCACAAGCGGCTAAAGCTTCGCAGGCAGCGGCCGAAAACCATAACGCACCGGAACCCTTCAACGCGACGGCGTTGGGGCCGGTGCCCGACACAAAGGACTCGCCATGAGTGCTTCAGCATTGATGTCCTTGGGCGCGCGCGCCATGGCGGCCAATTACGCTGCGCTGCAGGCCACGGGCCACAACATCGCCAACGCCAACGTCGCCGGCTATTCGCGCCAGCAGGTTGAACTGAGTTCCAGCGAGGGCACGTTCAGCGGCAGCGGCTACTTCGGCAACGGTGTGGAGGTGACCACCGTCACGCGGGCCCACGACGCCTTCCTCACGCGCGAGGCCGCTGGCGCGCGTTCGCTGGCCGCGGCCGACGACGCGCGCTTGAAAAACCTGCAACTCATGGAGCGCGTGTTCCCCACCGGCGAGGCCGGCGTGGGCCATGCCAGCGGCCAGTTCCTCAACGCCATGGCCGACCTGGCGGCGCGGCCGGCTGATGTCGCCACGCGCCAGGTGGTGCTGGCCCGGGCGGCCGACGTGGCCAGCCGTTTCACCGCCGCGGCGGGGCAGCTCGATGTCTTGCAAGGCGGCGTGAACGAGGAACTGCGCGTCGATGTGAAGCAAGTCAACCAGTTGGCGCAAAGCGTGGCCAATTTGAACCAGCGGATCATCGACGTGCGCGGCCTGGGCCAGCCGCCCAACGACCTGCTCGACGAACGCGACCGCACGATTGCCGAAATCAGCAAGTACCTGCAAGTCTCCACCGTGGGCGCCGAAGACGGCTCGATGGCGGTCTTCATCGGCGGCGGCCAGCGCCTGGTGCTGGGCACCCACGCGGAACAGTTGGTCATCACGCAAGACCCGGTTGATGCAACGCGCTCGGCGCTGGCCATCAAGCAAGCGGCTGGGGTGATCACCATCAACCCGCAAGGCCTGGGCGGCGGCGCCATCAGCGGCTTGCTGCGGTTTCAGAATGAAGACCTGGTGCACGGCCGCGCCACGCTGGGCCAACTGGCCGCGGCCTTTGCCGGCAAGATGAACGAGCAGCAGGCGTTGGGGCTGGACATGCGCCAGCCCGCGGGCAGCGGCGCGGCGCTGTTCAGCGTGGGCGCGCCGCAGGCCCTGCCCGCGGCCAGCAATGCAAAGGGCCCGGGCGGCGCCTACAGCGCCAGCGTCAGCCTGGCCACGGTGGACGCCTCGCAACTGCAAGCCAGCGAATACGACTTGCGGGCCGACCCCGCCGGTGCGCCGGGCGTGTGGCAACTCACGCGCAAGAGCGACGGCCTGGTGCGCAGTGTGGCCAGCGGCGATGTGGTCGACGGCTTTCGCATCACGCTGAGCACGCCGGCCCCGGCCGCCAACGACCGCTACTTGCTGCAACCCGTGAGTGGCGCGGCCGGTGGCATGGCCCGCGTGCTCGATGACCCGCGCGGCGTGGCCGCAGCACTGGCCGTGGCGACCAGCACGGCCGCGGCCAACACCGGCACGGCCAGCGTGGCCCGGCTGGCCGTGGTCAGCCCCGGTTTGAACGCCGGTCTAACGGCTGGCATCACTTTCAGCAACAACACCGGCGCCTACGACTGGGAGCTGCGCGACGCCGGCAACGCGCTCGTGTCCAGCGGCAGCGGCAACTGGACAGCCGGCGCGCCCATTGCCTTGAACGGCTTCGAGCTTGAACTCAACGGCGTGCCCGCCGCGGGCGATGCCTTCAGCGTGGGCAAGACCACTTTCCCGGGCGGCAACAACGGCAACGCGCTGGCGTTTTTGAGCCTGCGCGATGCCAAGCTGGTGGGCCGTGAAGCGCTGGCCGGCGGCGCGCTGGCCGGTGGCGCCACGCTGACCGATGCCTACGCCTCGGCCCTGGCCGGCGTGGGCGTGCGCGTGCAAGGCGCCGGCACCGCGGCCGGCATGTCGGCCACGCTGGCCCACCAGGCCGAAGACGTGCGCGCGGGCAAGGCCGGGGTGAACCTTGATGAAGAAGCGGCGCGCTTGATCCAGTACCAGCAGAGCTACCAGGCCGCGGCCAAGATGCTGCAAGTGGCGCAAAGCCTGTTCGACACCTTGCTCCAGGTCACCGGGCGCTGAGTTAACGAAAGAAAATAGCCATGACCCGCATCACCACCGCCAACGCTTTCGACAACTCTGTGCGCACGCTGCAAGAGCGCGCGCGCGAAGTCAGCCAGGCGCAAGACCGCCTGACCAGCGGCAAGCGCATCGGCCAGGCCAGCGACGACCCCACCGCCGCGGCGCGCATTGAACGCGCGCTGGCCACGCAATCGCGCAGCGTGGCCGACCAGCGCGGCCTGGAGGCCAGCCGCAACGCCATGCAGCAAACCGAGGGCGCGCTGGGCCAGGCCGACGAGCTGATGCAACTGGCGCGCGAACTCGTGGTGCAGGCCGGCAACGCCAGCTTCAGCGATGCCGAGCGCGCCAACCTGGGCTGGCGGCTGCGCGGCGTGCGCGACCAGTTGCTGGCCGTGGCCAACCGCGGCGACGGCGCCGGGGGCCACCTCTTTGGCGGCCAGGGCGCGGCGCAGCCGCCGTTTGTGGATGCGCCCGGCGGCGTGCAGTACCGTGGCCAGGGCGGGCAGATGAAGGTCATTGCCGGCGAGCCGCTGCCCATGACGCAGGACGGCGCCGAAACCTGGCTGCAAGCAGCCAGCGGCAACGGCAGCTTTGAAACCCGCCTGGCCCCGGGCAATGGCAGCGGTGCCTGGATCGACGCCGGGCGCCTGACCGACCCAGCCGCCTTGACCGGGGCCGACTATCAAGTGGTGTTTGGCCTCAGCGCCGGCGCGACGAGTTACTCGGTGCTCAAAGGCGGCGCCGCCACGACCCTGGTCAACCAGCCGTATGTGGCCGGCCAGGCGATCGAGTTCGACGGCATGGCCGTGGCCGTGCAGGGCAGCCCGGCGCCTGGCGACACGTTCGACGTCAAACCCGCCACGCCCAGCCTGAGCGTCTTTGCCGCGCTCGACCGCGCGGCCAGTGACTTGACCACCCCTTACCGCACGGGCGCGCAGCTCGCGCAAACCGTGCACTTCGGCCTGCGCGACATCGACGCTTCACTGGGCCGGCTGCAGACGCGCCGTGCCGATGCCGGTGAGACCCTGAACCGCGCCGACGCCATCGAGCAGCGGCTGAGTGCCACCAGCGTGGCGGCGCAAAGCGAACGCTCATTGGCCGAAGACCTGGACATGGTGGCCGGTGTTTCGGCCTTTCAAAACAAACAAACTGGCTACGATGCCGCGCTCAAGACCTACGCCATGGTGCAGCGGCTGTCGTTGTTCCAGTACCTGAACGCCTGACGGCGCCTGTCGCCCATGGCGGAGCAAGCCCCCCGGAGCGCCATGCAAGACCACCCTGTGCTCGGCCAGGTCGCATTGGGCTACTGCCCTGTGATCGACCCGCAACGCAACGTCAGCGCGGCGCGCCTGTCCGTTTTTCCGCTGCGCCCTGATGTTTTGCCCGACGCTGCCGGCCTGGTTGCCTGCCTGGCGGATCACTTCCCACCCGATGGCGGCAACGTTTGCCTCAACATCGCAGGCGAAGCCCTGCTGCTGGGTCTGCTGGGCACGGCGCCGCCGCTGAACATGATGATCGAGGTGCCGGTCTTCATGGCCGTGGACCCGGCCAACCTGGCCGCCTTGCAGGCCGTGCATGCCGCGGGCAGCACGCTGTTGCTCAAAGGCCGGCCGGTGGCGGTGTTGCCGCGCGACGTGTTGCCCTGCTTCAAGCATTCGATCATTGACTACGACGATGACCGCCGCGCCAGCGCCGCCGCGCCCGCTGGGCAAGTGCGGCGCATCACGCACATGCAGTCGGGCGTGCGCAGCATGGCCGAGATGGAAGACAGCTTCAAGCGTGGCGCCAGCGCCGTGCTGGGCTGGCCCACCGAGGACGTGCCGCTCAAGCCGGGCGCCAACAAGCAGGCGCCGCCGGCGTTGCAGGTGATCGTCGACCTGATCAAGAAGGTGGATCAGCAGCAACCCATCGACAAGCTCGAGGCGGTGCTCACCAACGACCCGACGCTGGCCTTTCGGCTGCTGCGCTACATCAACTCACCGGCCTTCGGCTTGCGCGTTGAGATCAGCTCTTTTCGCCACGCCATCATGATGTTGGGCTACCAGAAACTGAAGCGCTGGCTGGCCTTGCTGCTGGCCACGGCCAGCAAGGACACCAACATGAAGCCGGTGATGTTTGCCGCCGTGCGCCGCGGCCTGTTCATGGAGCAGTTGGTGCGCAGCAGCGGTGACGATGACCTGCGCAGCGAGATGTTTTTATGCGGCGTCTTCTCGCTGCTCGACCGGCTGATGGGCCAGCCGTTCGCCGAGATGCTGAAGACCATTCCCGTGCCCGAGCGTGTGTTCCAGGCCCTGGTTCATGGCAGCGGCCCGTTCCGGCCTTACATCGACGTGGTGCGCGCGGTGGAGCAAGAGTCGCTGTACGACATCCGCGACACCGCCGATGCGCTGATGATCAGCGTGGCCGAAGTCAACCGCGCGTTGTTGCGCGCGCTGGTGGCTGCGCGGCAGGTGGGCTGAACGCGGGCCACGCCCGCGCGACCGTCAAAGTGCGCAGCGCGCCCGCGGGCTCAGCTGGATTGAAGCAGCCCCAGAACGTCGTTCCAGGCCGTCGCGCGTTGCGCGCCAGTGGTCGTGAGCGCTGCGTGCACATGGCGCTCGAGTTGATCGGCGGGCAGGGGCCGGCAGAACAAGAACCCTTGCAGTTCGCCGCAATGCGCCGCGGTGAAACGGCCACGGCTTCTTGAATGCGCCTGGCAATGAAGGCCGCGTCTTCGGGTGTGGCCAACTGCGGCAGGATGATCGTGAACTCGTCGCCCCCCATGCGGAACAGCAAATCGTTCTTGCGCAGGCAGCCCTGGATGCGCTGCGACGTCACCTTCAGCAGCGCGTCACCGGCGGCATGTCCGAGGCTGTCGTTGACCATCTTGAAGCGATCGAGGTCCACAAACATCAGCGCGCAGGGTTGATCGGCGCGCGCCGCCAGCGCGATCGTCTCGCCGAGCCGTTCGGCGAAGTAAGCCCGATTGGGCAGGCCGGTCAGGGCGTCGTGATAGGCCTGGTGACGCACCAGTGCCTCTTTGGCGCCGCGTTCTTGCTCCTGCAGCGAAATGATGCGGTCGGCCTTGCGCACAACCAGGAACAAGAACAAGTACAGCGTCGACAACAGCGTCATGACGATGCCCGCCACCTGCCACTGCGCACGGGTTTGGCTGTGCAGCAGCTCGGTGACGTCTGAGAGGGTGAGAGGAAGTCCAACATGCCCGCTCGTGACGCCAAAACGACCCCACTCGTCGTTGCAAATGCTCGCCATAGCCCGAGCTATGGCTGTGCTTTGCGCCTAGATTGGGATCGTTCTGACGCCCCGCTCGACCACGCCGGATTCCCTCTCAGCCTCTGAGCAGACCTCGAACACCCCTTCGATGGGCGCATCGGCCGCGGCGCGCGCCGGCAGGTACGACGCGATCAGGTTGCGGTTGCTGAGCACACCCTCGAAAGCGTCGAACCTCTCACGAAAGAGCATCTGACTGGCCACAGCGCCAGCCTTGGCCTGGCGAAACCCGGCATTGCTGCACTAGTGTTGCGGTGCAGAGGTTTCGGTACAAATGAAAGCGATGGATTCGTTCGTCAGGCTAGGCGCAAACCACAGCCATGGCCTTTGCTATGGCGCGGATTTGCAACGACGCATGGCGGACGAAGACGCGGTTTCATGCATCGAAACTTCTGGATCGCAACACTAGTCTTCGCCGATCTGCGTCACGTCGGTCGAGAACACCGTCAGGCCGTCGAGGTTGTAGATGGACCCAACGGCCGCGCGCCTGGCCGTGCAACGCCGGCAACCCGCGCCGCCGTTGGAGAACGGCTTGGCACGGCCGCATCAGCGTGTGATGCTGGCGTTGCAGCGCCCGACGGACGGTGAGCGGAATCCATTCGCGAGGCCTTTTCGAAAGTCGCTTCGAACATGTCGGCCTGGCCCCAGCAAGCTTGAACCCCGGCGCGTGCGCGTTGGCAAGCTGCGTGCAGTCTGCCGCCCATGCTCCTGGCCAGCCCGGGTGCGGCGCCGTGGCACTGTCCGCCCAACCCGGGTGTTACAACGCTGGTCTTGCCACCCGCGCCGCGCCCTCAGGGTTGCGCGCCCTGCGTGAATGCCTACCAACCAGCCTCCGCGCACCGCCCTGGCCGCCTTGCTCGACGCGCTGGACGAGCCCATGCTGTGGTGGGACGAGCGTGGCCTGGTGGGTTTTTGCAACCACGCGGCGATGCGCCTGCTGGAATGCGAGCCCGGGCAGGGCCTGGATGAGTTGCGCCCGGCCCTGGGCGAAGCCGCCACGCTGTGGCTGCAAACGGCCCTGGTCGACCTGACCCAGCCTCACGAGTCACCCGCCCTAACGCTGCCCGACGGCCGCCACCTGACGCTGCGTGCCTGGGGCGCCGAAGGCGGCTGCGCGCTGCGCCTGCGGGTGGACGCGCGCATCGCGCCGCCCTTGGCCGTGGCCGAGCTGCCGGCCCTGGCCGTGGCCAGCACACAGCAAACCTTGCGTGTGCTGTGGGCCTCGCCCTTTCCGGCCATGCTCACCGATGCGCAGCACCGACTGGTGGCCGCCAACGCCGCTTACCTGGCCTTCACCAGCCGGCGCATCGAACTGCTGCTCGGCCGCGACCCGATCGAACTGGAGCCGCTGGAAGACCACGACACCAGCCTGCAGGCCCGCGCTGAACCTGCGCCCGCGCCGGGTGAGGGGCGCCTGCGCGAAATGCGCGTGGTCGACGGCCACGGTCGTGAGCGTTGGGCGCGCAGCGTGGAGTACGTGGTGCTCGGCCCCGAAGGCCAATTGCGGCGCCTGGCTGTGTTGCAAGATTCCACCGGCGAGCATGTGGCCCGCGCCCAGGCCGAGCGTTCGCTCAACGAGCTGGCGCAGTGGTTCGACTTGAGCCCCACGGGCATGCTGGTGTTCGATGCCTCCGGCTTGATCGTGCGCTCCAACCCGGCCTTCGAAGCGCAGGTGGGCCAGGTGCCGGTGCTGATCAACGATGCCGCGGCTGAATTGCAATCGTTGTTGGGGTGGCATCGGGGCCAACCGCTGCCCAGCTTGCAGCCGGGCATGGCGCCGCTGGAGACGCATGTTTCGATGCCCTTGCCCGACGGCCGGCGCCACCGCCTCAGCGCGCGCGTGCGCGGCTTTGCCACCGAGGCCGGGCAGTTGCGTTTCATGGCCGTGGTGGCCGACCGCAGCGCCGAAGAGGAACGCGACCTGGCGCAGTTGGAGATCGGTGCCTTGATGGACACTGCCGGCGTGGGCGTGGCCACCTTCGACACCGCGCGCGGCTGGCTGCGCCGCCCGCCCGGGCGGCGGGCCGCGCAGGCCACGGCCGGCCCCAGCTTGCAGGCCATCAGCCGCGAACTGGTCGAGCCGGGCTCGCTGCTGGAATATGAACGGCTGCAGCAAGCCCTGCGCCTGGGTGAACGCGCCGAAGTGCGCTACGCGGTGCGCCATGCGGAGCTGGGGGCGCGCTGGCTGCTCACGCGCGTGGAGCCGGCGCCGCCGGGGGCCGGCCGGCGCACGCTTTCAGTGGTCACGCTCGACGTCACCGAGCAAGAAGGCGCACTGCGCCGCAACGAGCAACTGCTGCGCGAACTGACCACCATTCTGGACAGCACCTCGGCCGGCATCGCCTACCTGCGCGGCCCGCTGCTGTTGCGTTGCAACAGCCGCTTCGAGCGCATGCTGGGCCTGGCCGCGGGCGCGGCGGCCGGGGCCACGCTGAATGAACTGTTCCGGCAGTTGCCGCCGGCCCAAGGGGTGGTGGCGCAGGTGCAGGCGGCACTGGCCGCGGGGCAGGGCTTCGAGTCCGAGATCAATGTGCGCCCGGCCACGACGCAGCAGCCGGCGCTGTGGTATTCGATCTCGGTGCGCCGCGCCGAGGCCTCGCCCGATGAGAGCGAGGCGGTGGCCGTGCTGACCGACATCTCGCGCCTGAAGTCGCAACAAGCCGAGCTGGAGGCCTTGCTGCGCGACCGTGAGCTGATGTTCAGTCTGTCCGATGTGGGCATCGTCTTCGTTCGCGCCGGGCGCATTGAACGCGCCAACCAGGCCATGGCCGCGATCACCGGCTACGCCGGGCCGGAGCTGGCGGCGCTGGACCTGGCCGACTTGTCGGAAAGCGCCGACGAACACCTGCGCACCGAATTCGAAGCCCAGTCCGTGTTGCGCCAGCACGGCCGCTTCCAGGGCGAGCGGCGGCTGCGCCGGCGCGACGGCTCGCTGCTGTGGGTGCAGGTGGCGCAGCGCCTGGTGGATGACGTGGCGCCTGAAGCCGGCAGCATCATCTCATTCGTTAACGTGGATGAACGCTACCGTGCGCGCCAGTCGCTGGTGCGCCAGGCCGAGCGCACGCGGGCGATTCTGGATTCGGTGCTGGTGGGCATCGTCACGGTGGGCGAAGGCGGCATCGAATGGATGAACCGCTCGGCGCGGCGCATGTTCGCCGGCGAGCTGGCTGATTTCGTGGGCGAACCCATCAGCACCGTGGCCACGCCCGAGGCCGACCACCCGCTGCGCCGCACCCACTACCTGCACACGCTCGATGAAGGCGAGGCGCAGACCTTTGAATGCCTGCTGCAAGCGCGCGATGGGCGCGAGTTCTGGGTCGTCGGCAACGCGGTGGTCACGGCGCGTGAATCGACCGGGCGCCAGATCACCTTTGCGCTGCTTGACATTGAAAGCCGGCGCCAGGCCGAACTCAGCCAGACCCAGGCCCGCGCCTCGCTGCAACGCATCATCGAAACCGCGCCGCTGGCCATTGCGCTGTTCGATGCCGGCAGTGGCCGGGTGTTGCAGCTCAACCAGATGGCCGCGCTGTACTTCGGGCGGGACATCGACCAGCTGATGGGCCGCACGCCACAGGAATGGGCCAGCCCACAGCAGGCCACCGAACTCCAGGCTGACCTGGACACCGCGCGCCGCGCCGCGGGCGTGCAGCACCGCGAGGTGGTGCACGAAACAGTGCCCGAAACGGCGGACGGCGGCGACGCCGGCGAGGTGAACAAGCGCCATTGGGATGTGCGGCTGGTGTCGCTGCTGGCCGCCGGCGGCGCGGCCAGCCAGGTGCTGCTGGTGGCCAGCGACGTGACCGGCCAGCGCGCGGCCGAACAGGCGCGTCTGCAAGCGGCCATCGCGCAGCGCGAGATGCTGGTCAAGGAAGTGCACCACCGCATCAAGAACAACCTGCAAGGCGTGGCCGGGTTGTTGCAGCAAAACGCCGCCCGCCACCCCGAGGTGGCCGGTGTGTTGAGCGAGTCCGTGGGCCAGGTGCAGGCCATTGCGCAGGTGTATGGCTTGCAGGTCGGCGTGGGCGGGCCGCTCAAGGTGGCCAGCGTGTTGGAGGCCATTGCGCAGTCGGTGCAGCGCACCTTCGGGCGCGAGATCAGCGTGGGCTATGGCGAGGCCGGCGCGCCGGGCCATGTGCTGCCCGAGGCCGAGTCGATCCCGATCGCGTTGACCCTGAACGAGCTGCTCACCAACGCGGTGAAGCACGGCCACGGCGTCGTGCGCTGTGAGCTGGGCGTGGCCGGCGCCGAAGTGCGCCTGCACATCATCAACCCGGGGCTGCTGCCCGAGGGTTTCGACCTGGCGCAGTATCCGTTTGGTGTCTCGGGCCTGGGCCTGGTGCGCGCGCTGCTGCCGCGGCGCAGCGCCACGCTCATGCTGCGCCAGGAAGACGCCGAGGTGTGGGCCCGCGTCGTGCTGCGCCCGCCCAGCGTGAGCCCGGGCTGAATGGCTTTGGCGGCCTCGGGTTGAGCCGAGTTAGAGGGTCGATGCTTTTGGTTGAGAATGCCCGGCCGATTTCACTGAATATGTCCATGAGCAGCAAGGGAAAAATCCTCGTCGTCGATGATGACCGCCTGGTGCTGGCCACCGTGGTGCACGGCCTGGCGCAGGCCGGCTTCGAGGTCATCGACGCCGACAACGGCGACGACGCGATCCTGCTGGCGCGCCAACACCGCCCCGAGCTGGCGCTGCTGGACATCCGCATGGACGGCAAGAGCGGCTTCGACGTGGCCGCCTACTTGCGCGACCATTGCCACATTCCATTCATGTTCTTGTCGGCCTTCGCCGATGACGACACGGTGGCCCAGGTCAAGGCCCTGGGCGCGGTGGCGTACATGGTCAAGCCGCTCGACGTGGGGCAAATCGTGCCCACGGTGCAGGCCGCGTTCAAGCAGTTGCGCGCCCAGCCCACGCCCACGTTTGCCGCGCCGGCCACCACACCCGACGTGCTGGGCCTGGCCGTGGGTGTCTTGATGCACCGTTTTTCACTCACGCGCGAGCATGCGCTGACGCGCCTGCAAGACATGGCACACGCCGCGGCGCGCTCGCTGCCCGAGCAGGCCGAGCACGTTGTGCTGGCGCTGGAAGAACTGGCGCGCGCTCAGCCGCTGAGCGTGAACTGAAAGCGCGCGCCGGCGCCGGGCTGCGATTCGGCCCAGATCTGCCCACCATGGCGGCGCACGATGCGCCGCACCGACGCCAGGCCCACGCCCGTGCCCGGGAAGTCGTGCGCGCCATGCAGGCGCTGGAAGACACCGAACAAGCGGTCGGCCGAGCGCATGTCGAAGCCGGCGCCGTTGTCGCGCACCTCAAAGACCCAGGTGCCATCGCGCTGCACGCGGTGAAAGTCGATCACGGCGGCGCTGCATTTGCTGCTGTACTTCCAGGCGTTGCCGAGCAGGTTCTCCAACACCATGCGCAACAGCGTGGGGTCACCCTGGGCGCTCAGGCCGGGGTCGATGTGCACCTGCACTTGGCGCTGCGGGGCCTGGCGGCGTAGATCCTCCACCACGTAGGCTGCCACTTGTGAAAGGTTAACCGGCTGGTGTGCCAGCGGCTGGGTCGACAAGCGCGCCAGGCCGAGCAGGGCGTCGATCATGCTGTTCATGCGCGCGCCGGCGGCGAGCACGCGGTCGAGGTGGTCGTTGCCGATGCGGTCGAGCACGCGGCCGTAGTCTTCTTTCAAGATGCGGGTGAAGCCTTCAATCACGCGGATCGGCGCGCGCAGATCGTGCGACACGGTGTAGCTGAACGACGCTTGTTCTTCGGCCAGGGCCCGGCTGCCGGGCGCCGGGGGCAGCAGGCTGAGCAGCAGCCCGGCCGGCGCCGCGCCGGGCTCGCCGAGCGCGGCCAACTGCACCACCCAGCCTTCGTGCTGCAACGCCTGGCCCGGGCGCAGGCGGCGCACGCCGTCGCGCAAGGCCGCCGGCACGCATTCCAGCAACGTGGCCCAGGCCATGCCGGCCGCTTGCTCGGGCAGGCCCAGCAACTGGCAAGCCTGCGCATTGGCGGTTTGCACTTCCAGGCCGTTGGCGCCCGGCCGCGCCACGCACAGCGCCGCCGGGCTCAGGGCCAGCAAGGGCGCGGCCAGGTCGGCGGCGCCAGCGTGCAGCGGTGGTGTGGGCGCGCTGGCGGCTGGCACGCTGCGCAAGCTGCCCAGAAAGCCGCTGAAGCGGCCGTTCACGTCGTGGCAAGGTAGGGCGTTGAGTTGCCACATGGTGGCGCCACCCAGGCCCGCCAGCGTCACCTCCAGCGCCTGCATGGCGGTGCGTGACTGCAAGCGTGCGGCCAGGCTGTCAGGGCTGGCCAGGGTGACGATGTCTGCCAACGGCCGGCCGTTGCAATGGGCCTGCGTCGGGGCCGGGCTGGCCTGGGCCGGGGCGCTGCCCACGGGCTGCCAATCGGTCAGGCGCAGTTGTTCGTCGCAACGCCACAACACGCCGTCAAAAAGCTGTGTCAGTTGCGCGGCATGCATGCGCACGCCGTGCACCTGGGTTTGCTGCCGCAGCCGCTCGCTCAAGCGCCCGCCGTGATAGGCCGCCACGGCGAGCGCCGCGCAAGCCAGCAGCAGGCCCCAGCTCAAGCCCAGCCCGGCGTCGTGCGGGGCGGCCTGCGCACCGGCCTGCCACAACGCGGCCACGGCCAGCGCCGCGGCAGTGCCCGGCGCGGCCCAGGTGAATGCGGCGCCGGCCCAGGCGGGCGGCCAGCCGGTGGTGGGCGTGCCGGCGTCACCTGCATCCAGCGGTTTGGTCATTCGGCCATTGTAGGCAGGCACCCTTGGCGGGCGTGCTGGCTGGCCTGGCCCGGCTCAAGTTCGACGCCCGGGCACCGAAACCCATGTTCAGAAGGCCGCTGTCGGCCGCGCTCCATTGGGAACTTTGATCATGATCGCCAGCTTGACAGAGACGCAGCCCCCCGCCGCCGGCCCGCCCGCGGCAGGCAAGACCACGCCAAATGCGGGCGGTTGGCTTGACGCCGCACCGCGGCCCACCCATTCTTGGGCCGGCGGTGAACCGGGAGCGCCCAACATGCAAACATCATTTCAGGGCGTGGCGCGGCTCGAAGTTGCCGCCACCGTGCTCGACGCTGCTGCGCTGCAGCGGCTGCGCGAGCTGGACCCGGCGGGCAACGGGGTCATCTTCACGCGCGTGATGCAGGCTTACCTGGCTTCGCTGCAGCGCCTGCTGGAGCAACTGGCGCAGGCCCGTGAGCACGGCGACATCGCCGTCGTGCGGCATGTGGTGCACACCTTGAAATCGTCTTCGGCCAGCGTGGGTGCGTTGGCCTTTTCAGCCCTGTGCGGCGAAATTGAAGGTCTGGTGCGCGAGCAGCGCAGCGACGGCCTGGCACCGCTGCTGGATGCACTGCTGGCCGAAGCCGCGGGCGTTAACCTGGCGGTGAAGGCTATCCTCGCTGCACTCGCTGCACTCGCTGCATGAGCTGCACCCACCCATGAACTCCCCCACCGAGCTGGTTGACGACGTCAAGACACCTGTGCCCAAGGTGCTGTTGGTGGATGACGATGAAGTCAACCTGATCATGACGTCGCAGGCGCTGATCGACCGCGGCTTTGCGGTGACGCAGGCCAGTGGCGGTGCGGCGGCCCTGGAGCTGCTGTCGGGCTGGCAGCCCGACATCGTGGTGCTCGATGCCATGATGCCCGAGCTCGACGGCTTCGAAACCTGCCGCCGGCTGCGTGCGCTGGCGGCCTTCGAGAACATGCCGGTGTTGATGCTCACCGGGCTGGATGACGACGCTTCCATCACCCGCGCCTACCAGGCCGGGGCGACCGACTTCTTCGTCAAATCCAATCAGTGGAGCCTGCTGGCCGGGCGCCTGGTGTACCTGCTGCGCGCCTCGCGCACGCGCATCGAGCTGGAGCGCAGCAAGGGCAAGCTGGCGCGGGCACAAGACCTGGCCCGCATGGGCAGCTTTGACTGGCGCCGCCCGCTGCACTACAACGGCCACGGTGCCCTGGGCCTGTCGCCTGAAGGCCTGCGTGTGCTCGGCCATGGCAGCTCCGACGTGGTGACCCTGCGCACCTTGCTGCGCATGATTTCACGCGACGAGCGGCGTGGCTTCCTGCGCTTGTTGCACGGCGTGGTGCAAAGCGCCTCGGTGCTGGCCACCGACGTGAGCGTGACCTTGTTTGACGGCCGCGCCCGCATCATCCACGTTGAAGCGGAGCCCGAATTCAACGAGCACGGTCACAGCGCCGGCTACACCGGCATCGTGCAGGACGTGACCGACCGCCGCGTGGCCGAAGACAAGATTCGCCACCTGGCCAATTTCGATTCGCTCACCGGGCTGCCCAACCGGCGCCAGTTGCAGTGGCGCGTGGAGCGCGCCCTGGAGCAGGCGCTGCGGCTCGACCACCAATGCGGGTTGCTGCTGATCGATCTCGACCGTTTCAAGGTCATCAACGACACGCTGGGCCACGCCGCGGGCGACGAATTGCTGGTCGAAGTGGCGCGCCGCCTGCGCGGCTGCGTGCGCCACACTGATCAGGTGACGGAAGGCAGCCTCGACGCCGTGGGCGCGCGCTCGCACCGCTCGCTGGAAGCCGTGGGCCGGCTGGGCGGCGACGAGTTCGTGGCTCTGCTGCCCGAAGTGCAGGGCGACGCCGACGCCGAGCGCGTGGCCGCGCGCATTCTCGAAGTGATGCGCGAGCCGATCTTCGTGGCCGGGCAGGAATGCTTCGTCACCGCCAGCGTGGGCATCGCGCTGTTCCCACGCGACGGCAACAGCGTG
>JANOXU010000063.1:0-32033 GCA_031418595.1 Burkholderiales bacterium | reverse complement strand
AACCCGAAGGGCCGAGGTGATTTGCCATGCCAGGCGTCGTTGCCAGCTCGTTGTGTGGCCCCGCCACACGCCTCGCTGGCGCCTAGCCTGGCACGGCAACTCACCTCGGCGCGGGCCCGACCCAAAGCCCGACAGGCTCCTAGCAGGCATGAGCCTGCGTCGTCGTCTCCCTTGCAGGGCGCGCCTGCGCTTGCAAGCACAGGCCGTTGCGCAGGCGGGCAGCATGCTGCCCGAATTCCCTGCTTCACCCTTGCCAGCGCACCGCATCGCAGCCCACTCGGGCGCGTCCAACTGCTGTTCCTAGGTTGAGGCATCCTTGGAAGCCGATACCCTCGAACCTGCAGCCCGCAACAGCCCGGCCCCGGCCGGTGGCCGCGCGGCCACGCCCCTGTTCGCTGCGCCCGCAACGCCGCCCGGTGCGCCCGCGGTTTCACCGTCTGCGCCGGCCGCCGCCGTGCCAGCGGCCTGCCACTTGCAGGAGTCACCGGCGCTGCGCCGCTGGCTGGCGCAGCACTGCGAAGCAACCGACCAGGTGGCCGCGGCGCTGGTCATTGCCTTGCGCGACGGCGGCTCGGCCAACGAGCCCGTGGCGCTGTGGCCCGCGGGCGCGAGCCCGTCCAACGCCATGTTGCAAGCCGCGCGCGCCGCCGTGCAACGCGGCCGCGCGGTCGACATCGCCTTGACCCTGGCCGCCCCCGACGCCGACCACAACCGCATCATTGCCCTGCCGCTGCGTGACGGCGCAGCCACCATCGGCGCGGTGGCGCTGGCCCTGCGCTGCCCCGACAGTGGCAGCGTCCAGGCCCAGCAGGCCGCACTGGACAAGGCCTGCGAACGCCTGGGTGCGGCGCTGGCCGCGGGTGCGCCCACGGCCGCGCTGGACACATCGGCGCAAATCCTGCACCTGCAGGCGGTCTTCATGCGCGCACCGGTCTTGGCCGATGCGGCCGCGGCGTTCTGTGCCGAGCTGGCCTCGCACCTGCGCTGCGAGCGGGTGTCCATGGGCCTGGCACAAGGCCATGACATTGAAGTTCTGGCCCTTTCCAACGGTGCCCGCCCCGAGGCGGGGCACGAACTGGCCCGCCTGCTGGGCGCGACCATGCAAGAAGCGGTGGATCAGGCCGCGCGCGTGCTCTACCCGGCCCGGGTGACCGATGCCTTGCGCATCGTGCTGGCGCACACCGAGCTGCATGCGCGCAGCGCCCATCAACTGGCCAGCGTGCCCATGGCGCACGACGCCGGCGGCGCAGCGCAGCACAGTGGCCCGCGTGCCGTGGGTGCGGTGCTGGCTGAGCGCCGCGGCGGCGAGCCGTTCACGGCCAACCAGTTGGCCTTGCTCGAAGGTGCTGCCGCGGCTGTGGCGCCGCTGCTGGCCATGCGGGCGCTGGCCCAACGCCCCTTCAAGGCACGGTTAGGTGACGCCGCGCAACGCCTGGTGGCGCGCTACCAGCGCCGCGACGACCCGCTGCCCAAAGTGCTGGCCGGCGCCGCCGTGCTGGGCGCGGTGCTGGTGACCCTGCTGCCGGTGACCTATCACGTGGGCGCGCCGGCGCGGCTGGAGGGTGCGGTGCAGCGCGTGGTGGTGGCGCCGAATGACGGCTACTTGCACAAGAGCCATGTCCGCCCGGGTGACACGGTCAAGGCCGGCCAGGTGCTGGTGGAGATGGCCGACCAGGATTTGCTGCTCGAACAGCGCAAGTGGGAAGGCGCGCTGGCGCAACACGAAAACGCCTTTGCCGCGGCGCTGGCGCGGGCGGATCGCGCCCAATTCATCATCACCCAGGGCAAGGCGTCGGAAGCGCGGGCGCAGCTCGAACTGGTGCGCCGGCAACTTGCGCGTTCACGCCTGCTGGCACCGATCGACGGCGTGGTCATCAAGGGCGACCTGAGCCAGACCCTGGGCGCCCCGGTGCAGCGCGGCGACACGTTGTTGACGCTGGCGCCGAATGCGCAGTACCGCATCATCGTTGACGTTGACGAGCGCGACGTGGCGCTCATCACGCCCGGCCAGCGCGGCCAGTTGGCACTGTCGGCCCTGCCGGTGGATGGCCTGGCCTTCGAGGTCGAGCGTGTCACCCCGGTGGCCGCTGTGCGTGAGGGCCGCAATGCCTTCGAGGTGCAGGCGCGCTTGCTCCAGGTGCCGCCCAACCTGCGCCCCGGCCTGCAAGGCGTGGCCAAGATCGAGGCCGGTGAACGCTCGCTGTGGTGGATCGTCAGCCACCGCGCGCTGGACTGGCTGCGCATGGCGGTCTGGGGCTGGGGCTGGTGAATTGAGACCCCCCCTACGCGCTTCGCGCGCCCCCCCAGGGGGGCAACGCCAGCGGCCCGGCAGAGCCGGTTCCGCGGCGTTCGCTTGGATCGAGGCGTCTCATTTGTGGTGGCTGGCCCTCGGCGCCACGGAAGACTAACGTGACGACGTCACTTTATTCAGCCCAGTGGTACCGCGTCGCCCGCGTGCGCCCATTGCTCAGCCCGCAGGTGCGCGTGCAGCGCCAGCATTGGCGCGATCAGCGCTGGTACGTGCTCAGCGACGAAGCCAGTGGCCGTCACCACCGCATCAATGAAGCGGCCTACCAGTTCGTCGGCCGCTGCGACGGCGAGCGCAGCGTGCATGAGGTCTGGGCCGCGCTGCTGGAGCAGGTGCCCGAGCAGGCGCCGACGCAAGACGAGGTGCTGCAACTGTTGGCGCAACTGGGCGAGCTGGGGCTGATGCAGACCGACCTGCCTGGCCACAGCGAGGCCCTGTCGCAACAGCATGCGCAGCGCAAGCGCAACAGCAAGCGCGCCATGCTCAACCCGTTTTCCTTTCGTCTGCCGCTGTTCGACCCGCAGGCCCTGCTCAAGCGCCACGACCGCCTGGCCAAGGCCTTGTTCAGCCCGCTGGCCGCCGCGCTGTGGTTGCTCGGCGTGGCCGGCGCCGCGCTGCTGGCCGCGCTGGAGGCGCCGGCCCTGGCCAGCCACAGTGCGCAGGCCTTCAGCGGCACGCGCAGCCTGTTGCTGGTGTGGCTGTGCTACCCGCTGCTCAAGACCGTGCACGAAGCCGCCCACGCCCTGGCGGTGCAACGCTATGGCGGCGAGGTGCATGAAGCCGGCGTGGGCCTGATGTTCCTGGTGCCCGCGCCTTACGTGGATGCCTCGGCCGCCAGCGCCATGACCCAGCGCGTCAACCGCGCCGTGGTGGGTGCGGCCGGCGTGGCGGCCGAACTGGCCGTGGCCGCCGCGGGGCTGCTGCTGTGGTGGCTCACGCAACCCGGCTGGGTGCATGACGCGGGTTTCGTGTTCGCCGCCATCGGCCTGGGCTCGACCCTGCTGTTCAACGGCAACCCCTTGCTGCGGTTCGATGCCTATTACGTGCTGTGCGACCTGTTCGAATTGCCCAACCTGGCCAGCCGCAGCGCGCTCTGGTGGAGCGCGCTGCTGGGCCGCCGGCTGCTGGGCGCACGCACCGAGGTGCCGGCGCATGCGCGCAGCGAGCGCAAATGGCTGATCGCCTATGCGCCGTTGTCGCTGCTGTGGCGCGTGGGCTTGTCGGTGGCGGTGGTGCTGTGGCTGGGTGGGCAATGGCTGCTGGTGGGCCTGGCCGCGCTGGCCTATGTGCTATTCACCGTGCTGCTCAAACCGCTGTCTGCATGGGCGCGCCAGGCGCTCGACGCCGCCCAGCCCGGGCGCGAGCAGGCCCGTGTGCGCGCCCGCCTGGGCACCGCCCTGGCCGTGCTGGCGCTGGCGATGTTCGTGGTGCCGCTGCCGTTTTCAACCGTTTCGCCAGCCGTGGTCTGGCTGCCTGAAAAGGCCCTGGCCCGGCCCGGGGTGGAAGGCTTCGTGGCCGAACTGCCGCTGCCCGACGGCGCCCAGGTCAAGGTGGGCGACTTGCTGGCACGCCTGGTCAACCCCGAGTTGATGTCTGCGCGCGAACAACTCGCCAGCCGGCTCGAAGGCCTGAAGGTCGAGCACTACCAGGTACTGATGCGTGACCCCAACGCAGCGCAGAACCTGGCGCTGGACATTGAACGCACCGAAGCCGAACTGGCGCGCGCCGAACAGCGCCTGGCCCAGCTCGAAGTGCGCGCGGCCACAGGTGGCAAGTTCGTCATGGCGCGCCAGGCCGATTGGCTGGGCGCCTTCGTGCGCCAGGGCCAGACCCTGGGCCATGTGCTGGCGGCAGAAGATCTGCGAGTGCGTGCCGCCGTGGCGCAGGCCGACGCCCACTTGATCCGCCAGCGCGTTCACGGCGCGCAGGTGCGCCTGGCCGATGCGCCGGCGCATAGCCACACCGCCACGCTGGCCAACGACACCCCGGCGGCCACACGCGACTTGCCCAGCGCCGCGCTGGCCGACGTCGGCGGCGGCCCCTATGCCAGCGACCCGGCCGAGAAGAACGGCACGAAAAGCCTGGAGCCGGTTTTTCTGTTTGACCTGAACCTCGGTGCCAACGCCGCGCTGCATGTCGGCGCCCGCGCCTGGGTGCGCTTCGAGCATGGCCACGAAGCCCTGGCCGTGCAGGGCTACCGGCGCGCGGCGCAACTGTTCCTGCAACACTTTTCACCAACGAGCTAAATGCGTCACATAGCGTCAATTGCCGGGAGGCGGGCCGAGCGCCGGGCCGCCATGGGCCAGAGGCCCATGGCCTTCGGCAGGCACAAACAGTTCGCCGGGACTGTTTGTGTCCGGTCTCAGCCCGCAAGCCGGCCGCGCGGCGAGGGGCTGTCATGACCACACATTGGTTGCCCATGCCCGGCCTGCTTTGGGGTGCCTACCCGCAAAAGAGGCCGCCGCGCCAGCACCTGGCGCAGCGCTGCAATGCCGCGCTGCGCTGGGCGCTGGATCTGGCGCTCGATGCCCTGCCCGGCATGCAGTCGCGCAGCGATGCCGCCTGGCTGGCCGCGCTGCGCGCCGACATGCAGGCCTTGCGCGCCACGCCGCTGCTCAGCAGTGCGGCCGCGCTGCGCTCGGCCTTCCTGCGCGAAGGGCTGCGCCCGGCCACGCTGCGCCGGGCGTTGGCCTTGGCCAGCCTGGCCGCCGAGCGTGAACTCGGCCTGACGCCGTTCGACGGCCAGTTGCTCGCCGCGCGCACCGTGCTCGACAACCGCCTGGCCGAAATGGCCACCGGCGAAGGCAAGACCCTGGCCGTGGCCCTGGCCGCGGCCAGCGGCGCGCTGGCCGGCATGCCGGTGCATGTGATCACCGCCAACGACTACCTGGTGGCGCGCGACGCCGCCGCCCTGGCCCCGCTGTACCAGGCCCTGGGGTTAACGGTGGGCTGCGTGGTGCAACCTGACGCGCCCACCGCAAGGGCCCAGGCCTATGCCTGCCACATCACCTACGTGACGGCCAAGGAACTGGTGTTCGACTACCTGCGCGACGGCCTGGCGCAGGCGGGCGATGCGGCGCGCCGTGCACCCACACTGCTGCGCGGGCTGTGCCTGGCCATCATCGACGAGGCCGATGCGATCCTGATCGACGAGGCCTGCGTGCCGCTGGTGCTGTCCGCCCCTTCGTCGCAGGCCGAGCCCACCGAGCATGCGCAGCAATCGCTGCAACTGGCCGGCCTGCTGCATGAGGGCTGGCATTTCAAACTCAGCGCCGACGCACTGGATGCGCGGCTCACCAGCGCCGGGCAGCAGTGGCTGGAAGAGGAAGCGCACACCCTGCCGCGCCTGTGGCGCAACCGCGTGCAGCGCGAGTACGCCGTGAGCATGGCCCTGGTGGCGCTGCACCTGCTGCAGCGTCAGCGCCACTATGTGGTGTTCGAGGGCAAGGTGCAGCTCATCGACGCCGCCACCGGCCGCGTGGCCGCCGGCCGGGCCTGGTCGCAGGGGTTGCAACAACTGGTGGAGCTGAAGGAAGGTTGCGCCACCACGCCAGGGCTGGTGACGCTGGCGCAAGTCAGCTACCAGCGTTTCTTCCCGCGCTACCACCGCCTGGGTGGCTTGAGTGGAACGTTAAGCGAGTCGCGCGGTGAGCTGCTGCACACCTATGGCCTTTCAGTGCGGCGCATCGCCTTGCGCAAGCCCGGGCAGCGCAGCGTCTTGCCCGAGCGGCTGTTTGCCGGCCACGCCGAGCTGTGGCCCGCCGTGGCCCGGCGTGTGGCCGAGCTGCACGCGCTGGGCCGCCCGGTGCTGGTGGCCACCGACTCGATCACCGACACCGAGGCCGCCGCGCGCCAGTTCGCCGCGCTGGGCCTGCCGCACCGCGTGCTGCACGCGGCTGATGACGCACAAGAAGCCGACATCGTGGCCCAGGCCGGGCAGCACGGCGCCATCACCGTCACCACCAACATGGCCGGGCGCGGCACCGACATCGTGCTCGGCGCGGGCGTGGCACAAATGGGTGGCCTGCACCTCATTTGCTGCCAGCACAACGCCAGCGCGCGCATCGACCGCCAGCTCGTTGGCCGCGCCGCGCGCCAGGGCGACCCGGGCTCGGTGCAGACCTGGCTTTCCATCGACAGCCACCTGCTGGCGCAAAGCCTGCACCCCGCCGCAAGTGCCGTGGTGGCAAGAACGGCCGCGCACTGGCCGGCCTGGGCCGTGCGCGCCCTGCACCGCGCGCCGCAACGCCAGCGCGAGGCCGCCGAAGCCCTGCAACGCAAACGCCTGGGTGCACAGGACGAGCGGCTGGCGCGCCAACTCGCCTTCTGCGGCGCCGCAGTTTGAAGTTCAAGAAGCCCCCACCCATGACGAAATCGTGACCATCATGCGCAGCCCACCCTTGATGCTTGCCCTGCTCGCCGCCTGCGCCGGCCCGCCCGCCTGGGCGGCGCAGGCCCTGGGTTGCCTGATCGAGCCGGAGCGCGTGGTCGATGTCGGCAGCCCGGTGATCGGCGTCATCCAGGCCATGGCCGTGGAGCGCGGCGCGCCGGTGCGCCGCGGCCAGGTGCTGGCCACGCTGCGCGCCGATGTGGAACGGGCCTCGTTCGGCGCCGCCAGCCTGCGCGCGCAGGCCGAGGCCGAAGTGCAGGGCGCGACCACCAGTGCCAGCTTCAACAAGGAACGCGCTCAGCGCGCCGAAGAACTCTTCGGCCAGAACTTCATTTCGCAGCAGGCCTTGCAGCAAGCCCGCACCGAAGCGCTGTTGGCGGAGCAAAAACTCAGCCAGGCCATCGAACAGCGCCGCGTGTCGCAACAGGAACGCGACGTGGCCGCGGCGCAGCTCTCGCAGCGCACCATCCGCAGCCCGATCGACGGCGTGGTGGCCGAGCGCTACCTCTCGGCCGGCGAACGGGTTGATGACAAGCCGCTGCTGCGCATTGCCAAGGTCAACCCGTTGCGCGTGCAGCTCGTCGTGCCCATCGCGCTGTATGGCCAGATGCAGATCGGCAGCCTGGCCAGCGTGTTGCCCGATCTGCCCGGCGCCAAGACCCGCAGCGCGCGCGTGACGCTGGTGGACAAGGTGGTGGACCCGGCATCGAACACCTTCCGCGTGCATCTGGAGCTGCCCAATGCCGACCTGGCGCTGCCGGCCGGGTTGCGCTGCAAGGCGGAATTCCCGACCTTGGCTGCACCTGAGGCCAAGGCCGAGCCGGCGGCAGTGCCCACCGCGGCAGCGGCCAAGGTGGCCAAGTTGATGCCCGTGTCGACCGTGCAGACAGCGCCGGCTGTGCCGAAGGCACAGATGGACAGACCGATCGGCCCAACCGTGGGCCAGATACCGGGCGCAACGGCCATCTCGACCCTGCTGCCAAGAATGGGGCCGGCCGCCATCGAGCGTGCTGCGGGCCTGGGCAGCGCGCCTGCGTCGGTGGCCATGGTTCAGCCAGGTTCGGCGCTGCAAGCACCCCGCGAAGCAGCGGCCATGCAGGTGCCGGCGGCGCAGGCCAGGCCGGGCGGCGGCGGCCATGTCGCGCTGGCGCTGGCCATGTTGAGCGAGCCCACCCATGCCCCCGCCACGCGGCGCTGACTTGGCGCCGCTGACCCGCATCCGCGTCACCCCCGCGCGCCCACCGGCATGAGCTCCAGGCTGACCGAACGCGCCCGCATGCTGGTGCAGGAGCTGGAGCAGCGCGTGCTGTATTCGGCCGATGCGGCGCAGCTATTGGGCCTGCCGGTCGGGCTGGCGCCGCAGCCCAAGCAGATCGAGCCCGCGGCCGTGGCCAGCACTCTGGCCTTGGCACAGGCACAGCAAAGCGCGGCGCGCGAACTCGTCTTCATCGACAGCCGCGTGCCCGACGCGGCGCTGTTGCTCGACCAGCTGATGCAGCAGCGCGGCAGTGAGCGTGCGTTCGACATCGTCATGCTGAATGCCACCGAAGACGGCGTGGCGCAGATCAACCGCGTGCTGGCCGGCGAGCAGGAGCTGACGGCGATCCACATCATTTCGCACGGCAGCGCCGGCATGATCGAGATCGGCAGCACGCAGCTCGACGCGGCGCAACTCGCGCGCAACGGCGAGGCGGTTGCCCGCTGGGGCCAGGCGTTAACGGTCACCGGCGACCTGCTTCTTTACGGCTGCGACGTGGCGCAAGGCGTTGCGGGCCAGGCCTTCTTGCAGCAGCTGGCACGCCTGACCAGCGCCGACGTGGCGGCGAGCGACGACGCAACCGGCTCCGCCGCCATCGGCGGCAACTGGACGCTCGAATTTGCCACCGGCGCCCTGCACACGCAACTCGTGCCCAGCACGTTCGAGCAGTTGCAGTGGCAGGGCGTGCTGGCCACCTACACCGTCACCAACACCAACGACACCGGCGCCGGCTCGCTGCGCCAGGCGATCCTGGATGCCAACGGCAATGCCGGCGCCGACCTCATCAACTTCAACATCGCCGGCGCTGGCGTGCAGACAATCGCGCTCGCCGCAGCGCTGCCCCAGATCAGTGGGCAGGTCAACCTGGATGCGAGCACGCAGCCGGGCTACGCCGGCACGCCGCTGACCCGCATTGACGGCGCCGCCGCCGGGGCCGGCGTCGATGGCCTGTCGCTCGCCGCCACCAGCGACGGCAGCACGATCCGCGGCTTCATGATCACGCGCTTCACGCGCGACGGCATCCTGATCCAGGCGGGGGCCGACAGCATCACCGTGGCCGGCAACTGGATCGGCACCACCGGCACCGGCTCCACCGGCGTGGGCAACAGCGACGACGGCATCGACATCGCGGGCTCGTTCGCCGTCATCGGCGGGCTCGGCGCGAACGACCGCAACGTTGTCACCAACAGCGCCGACGAAGGCATCACCATCGTCGGCTCGGGTGTGACCGGCCACCTGATCCAGGGCAACTACATCGGCGTCGACCCGGACGGCGCCACCGGCGGCGGCAACACCGATGTCGGCCTGGCGATCATCAGCGGCACCGGCAACACGATCGGCGGCACCAGCACGGCGGCGGGCAACGTGATCTCGAAGAACTGGGATGGCATCGAGATCAACACGTCCAACAACGTGGTGCAGGGCAACACCATCGGCACCGACGCGACCGGCACGCTGAACCGCGGCAACCGGTTCGGCGACGGCGTGCAGGTCCAGGGCGGCTCGACCAACAACCTGATCGGCGGCACCGCGGCCGGCGCCGGCAACCTGATCGCATTCAACGCGCTCGACGGCGTCAACATCGTCAACGGCAGCGGCGATGCGGTGCTCGGCAACCTGATCCACTCGAACGCCGGCCTGGGCATCGACCTGGGCACGAGCGGCGTCACCGCCAACGACGCGGGCGACGCCGACAGCGGCGCCAACAACCTGCAGAACTTCCCGCTGCTGACCTCGGCCCAGGTGATCTCCGGCACGCAGGTGGTGCTGGTCGGTTCGATCAACAGCACGGCGAGCAGCTTTTTCCGAGTCGAATTCTTTGCCAGCATCGCCGCAAACGCATCGGGCTACGGTGAGGCGCAGCGCTACCTCGGCTTTGCCAATGTCACGACGGACGGCTCGGGCAATGCCACGATCAGCACGACGCTGACCGCCACCGTGACGGCCGGGGAATTCATCAGCGCCACGGCGACCAAGAGCAACAACGTGTTTTCCACGTTCACCGACACGTCGGAGTTCGCGGCCAACGTCGTGGCCACCAATGCAACCAGGACGTTCCAGGAAGGCACCGCCGGCTACACCGGGACTCAGGACACGTACGTCACATCGAATACGCCAGCCACCGCGTACGGTACCGCGGACCATGTGTACATGGATCTGAGCAATCCGTCGGCCGGCGTTGACCAGGCCTTGCTGCGATTCGACAACCTGTTCGGCGGCGGCGCGAACCAGATCCCGCTCGGCTCGACCATCCTCTCGGCCACGCTGACGCTGTACGTGGACAACAACGCGCCGGGCGCCACGATCTCGTTCCACCGGATGCTGATCAACTGGAGCGAAGCATCGACGTGGAGTTCCTTGGCGTCAGGAATCAGCGCCAACGGCACCGACGCGGTCGCCACGGCGGATGCGGCGTTCACCAACACCACTGCGACAGGATCCGTGACGGTGACCGGATTGCAAAATTCGCTGCAGGCGTGGTCGAACGGCGCGGCGAACGAAGGCTGGGCGATCCTGACTGACTCGACCGACGGCTGGGCGTTCGTCACCTCCGAGTACGCCACGGTCAACCTTCGGCCTTCGCTGGACGTGCAATACACCGTCAATGCGGCTCCCGCGCTGGACAACGCTCGCAGTCCGGCACTGACGGTGCAAGCCGAGGATTCCGGCGCGCCGGTGGGCACGGTCGGAACGCTGGTCTCGGCGCTGATCGATTTCGCGACACCGGCGGGCCAGGTCGACAACGTCACCGACGCCGATGCCGGTGCGCAACTCGGCATCGCCATCACCGCGGCGGACACGGCCAACGGCAGCTGGTGGTATTCCATCAACGGCGGCGCGAACTGGAATGCGCTCGGTGCGGTCGCCGACAGCAACGCGCGGCTGCTCGCCGCCGATGCCAACACCCGTGTGTACTTCCAGCCGACGGCAAACTACAACGGCAACATCGCGGCGGCGATCACGTTGCGCGCCTGGGATCAGACCAGCGGCAACAACGGCAGCTTGGCCGATGCGTCAGTCAACGGCGGCACGGCCGCCTTCTCCACCGCGACCGACACGGCGAGCCTGACGGTCACCGCAGTCAACGACGCCCCCACCGCCACCAACCTCAGCACCGCCGAGACCTACACCGAAGACACCGCGCTCAACCTGACCGACATCGTCATCAGCGATGTCGACAGCGCCAACGTCACCGCCACGTTGACCTTGTCAAACGTGGCGGCCGGCAGCCTGAACACCGCCACCTCGGGCGCGGTGACCTCGACCTACAACGCCGGCACCGGCGTGTGGAGCGCCAGCGGCGCCATCGCCAACGTCAACACCTTGCTCGCCGGGCTGAGCTTCACGCCGGCATTGAACTTCAACGCCAACTTCACCATCACCACCAGCGTGAACGATGGGGTGGCTGCGCCGGTCACCGGCAGCAAGGCGCTGACGGGAACGGCGGTCAACGACGCGCCGGTCATCGGCAGCGATGGCGGTGGCGCGACGGCCGCACTCAACGTGGCCGAGAACGGCATGGCCGTGACCACCGTCAACGCCACCGACGTGGATGTGCCGGCGCAGACGCTTGTCTACAGTCTCAGCGGCGGCGCCGACGCGGCGAAGTTCACGATCAACAGCTCGACCGGCGCGCTCAGCTTCATCGTCGCACCGAACTACGAAGCCCCCACCGACGCCGGTGCGAACAACGTCTATGACGTGACGGTGCAGGTCAGCGATGGCACGCTCACCGACACGCAGGCCGTCGCCGTGACCGTGACCGATCAGGGTGAAAACGCGCTATGGGTTTCGAGCGTCTCGAACACCACCGTGCCGGCGGCCCAAGGGGGTATTTCCTGGACCGACGGTGACGTCATCCGGCTGGGTGACCCGAACCTGGCGCTGGTCGAACCGGGGGTCACGAATGGCAGCTTCTCGAAGGTGTTCAACATCGACACCTTCGCGGCCGATGGCAACGCCGACATCAATGCCTTGCACTACGTCAACCGCGGCCTGACGGTCGGCAGTGCCAACGCCGTCGCGCTGCAAGCGGGCGACGTGCTCTTCTCGGTCGATTCAAACGAGACGCTCGGCGGCGTGGCCGTCACCAAGGACGATGTCTTGCGCTTCCGGCCCAGTGCGCCGGGCAACTACAGCGCAGGCACGTTCTCGATCCTGTTGCAAAGCCCCGTTGGCAACGACATCTGGGGCATCGCCCTGGTCGAGACCAACACGACGGTGGGCGGTGCCGCGCTGGCGGCCGGCGAGTTTCTGCTGACGCTCCAGGGTGCCGTGCACGACAAGGCGATCTGGCGCTACACGCCCAGCGATGTCGGGCCGGGCACCACGGCCGGCAGCTTGAGCAAGTTCATTGACGGCCCGAACATCAATATCGGCCAAACAATCAGGGACATCGAGCTGGTTCAAGCGACGACGATCCTGGGGGGCAAGACGCTGACCAGCGGGCAACTGCTCGCCACGCTGGACAACGACGACAGTTCGGTCGGCAGCAACAACACTGCCGTCGCGAAGCACGACATTTTCATCCTCGACGTGACGGCAACCGGCGCGGGAACCACGGCGGCAACGGCGTCATTGCTGTTCGAAGGGGCCGATGTCGGCATCAGCGCCGGTGGCGAGGAGTTCGACGCCATCGCACTCGTCGCGCCCAACGTCGCCCCGGTGATCACCAGCAACGGTGGCGGCGCAGCGGCCCTGGTCAACAGCGCCGAAAACACCACCGCGGTGACCACCGTCACCGCCACCGACGCCGACCTGCCGGCGCAGACCTTGACGTATTCGATCAGCGGCGGAGCCGACGCGGCGAAGTTTGCGATCAACCCGACGACCGGCACGCTGAGTTTCATTGCGGCCCCGAACTTCGAGGCCCCCACCGACAGCGGCGCGAACAACATCTACGACGTGACCGTGCAGGTTTCTGACGGCGCGTTGACCGACACCCAGGCCATCGCGGTGACGGTGACCAATGTCAACGAAGCCCCCACGGCGACCAATCTCGGCGCCGCCGAGAACTACACCGAAGACACGCCGCTGAACCTGACCGACATCGTGGCCAGCGATGTGGACAGCGCCAGCGTCACCGCCACGCTGACCTTGTCGAACGTGGCTGCCGGCAGCTTGAACACCGCAACGTCTGGCGCGGTGACCTCGACCTACAACGCCGGCACCGGCGTGTGGAGTGCAAGCGGCGCGATCGCCAACGTCAACACCTTGCTTGCCGGCCTGACGTTCGCGCCGGCTTTGAACTTCAACGCCAACTTCACCATCGCCACCAGCGTGAGTGACGGCGTGGCCGCGGCCATCACCGGCAGCAAGGCGATGACGGGCACGGCTGTTAACGACGCGCCGACAGCCACCAACCTCAGCGCCGCCGAGAGCTACACCGAAGACACGGCGTTGAACCTGACCGACATCGTGATCAGCGATGTGGACAGCGCCAGCGTCACTGCAACGTTAACCTTGTCGAACGTGGCCGCGGGGGCGCTGAACACCGGCACTTCTGGTGCGGTGACCTCGACCTACAACGCCGGCACCGGCGTGTGGAGTGCCAGCGGCGCCATTGCCGATGTCAATACGCTGCTTGCGGCGCTGAGCTTCACACCGGCACTGAACTTCAATGCCAGCTTCACCATCGCCACCAGCGTGAGCGACGGCGTGGCCGCTGCCATCACCGGCACCAAGGCGATGACGGGCACCGCCGTCAACGACGCGCCGAGCGCGACCAACCTGAGCGCGGCCGAGACCTACACCGAAGACACCGCGCTGAACCTGACTGACATCGTGATCAGCGATGTGGACAGCGCCAGCGTCACCGCCACGTTGACTTTGTCGAACATCGCGGCCGGCAGCTTGAACACAGGAACCTCGGGCGCGGTGACCTCGACCTACAACGCCGGCACCGGTGTGTGGAGTGCCAGCGGCGCCATTGCCGATGTCAACACGCTGCTCGCGGCGTTGAGCTTCACACCGGCGCTGAACTTCAACGCCAACTTCACCATCGCCACCAGCGTGAGCGACGGCGTGGCCGCTGCCATCACCGGCAGCAAGGCCATGACCGGCACAGCGGTGAACGACGCGCCCGCGGCCACCAACCTGAGTGCGGCCGAGACCTACACCGAAGACATCGCGCTGAACCTGACTGACATCGTGATCAGCGATGTAGACAGCGCCAGCGTCACGGCCACGCTGACCTTGTCGAATACCGCCGCGGGCAGCCTGAACACTGGCACGTCCGGCGCAGTGACCTCGACCTACAACGCCGGCACCGGCGTGTGGAGTGCCAGTGGTGCGATCGCCGATGTCAACACGCTGCTCGCGGCGTTGAGCTTCACACCGGCGCTGAACTTCAATGCCAGCTTCACCATCGCCACCAGCGCGAGCGACGGGGTGGCCGCTGCCCTGACCGGCAGCAAGGCGATGACCGGCACCGCCGTGAACGACGCGCCGAACGCGACCAACCTGAGCGCGGCCGAGACCTACACCGAAGACACGGTGCTGAATCTGACTGACATCGTGATCAGCGATGTAGACAGCGCCAGCGTGACGGCGACTCTGACCTTGTCGAATACCGCCGCGGGCAGCCTGAACACTGGCACGTCCGGCGCAGTGACCTCGACCTACAACGCCGGCACCGGCGTGTGGAGCGCCAGCGGTGCCATTGCCGATGTCAACACGCTGCTCGCGGCGTTGAGCTTCACACCGGCGCTGAACTTCAATGCCAGCTTCACCATCGCCACCAGCGTGAGCGACGGCGTGGCCGCTGCCATCACCGGCACCAAGGCCATGACCGGCACGGCCGTGAACGACGCGCCCACGGCCACCAACCTGAGTGCTGCCGAGACCTACACCGAAGACACGGTGCTGAACCTGACTGACATCGTGATCAGCGATGTAGACAGCGCCAGCGTGACGGCGACGTTGACCTTGTCGAACATCGCTGCCGGCAGCCTGAACACGGGTACCTCGGGCGCCGTGACCTCGATCTACAACGCCGGCACCGGCGTGTGGAGTGCAAGCGGCGCCTTGGCCGACGTCAACATTTTGCTTGCGGCACTCACGTTCACACCGGCATTGAACTTCAACGCCAACTTCACCATCGCCACCAGCGTCAGCGACGGCAGTCTTAGTGTCACCGGCAGCAAGGCGATGACCGGCACCGCCGTGAACGACGCGCCCGTGCTCGACAACACCGGCACGATGACGCTGCCGACGATCACCAAGATTCAGACCAACAACGGTGGCTCGGCCGTGGCCACGATCATTGCCAGCGCGGGGGGTGACCGCATCACCGACGTTGATGGCAGCGCCGTCGAAGGGATCGCCATCACCACGCTGGCCAGCGGCAACGGCAGTTGGGAATATTCAACCAACGGCGGGGCCTCCTTTGCCGCCATCGGCGCGGTGAGCGGAACCTCGGCCTTGCTGCTGAGCGACACCGACTACGTGCGCTTCGTGCCCAATGGCGTCAGCGGCACGGTGGCTAGTTTCGACTTCCGGGCCTGGGACCAAACCAGCGGCAGCGCCGGCACGAAGGTCAGCGTCGCGAGCAACGGCGGCAGCACGCCGTACAGCAGCGCCTTTGAGAGCGCCAGCATCGTGGTTGATGATGTCAACGTGGCGCCGCTGCTGGACGCCAGCAAGAGCCCCGTGCTGGCGCCGGCCAATGAAGACGCGGGCGCGCCGGTGGGCGCGGTCGGCACCCTGGTCTCGGCCCTGGTCGACTTTGCCAGTCCGGCCGGGCAGGTCGATAACGTGACGGACGCAGACACCGGAGCCGGCCTGGGCATCGCCGTCACGGCGGCCAACACCAGCAACGGCAGCTGGCACTACTCGGTCAACAACGGCGTGACCTGGAATGCGCTGGGTGCCGTCAGCGATGCCAACGCGCGGCTGCTGGCCGCCGACGCCAACACGCGGCTGTACTTCCAGCCCAATGCGAACTATTTCGGCACGCAGGCCAACGCGATCGCGCTGCGTGCGTGGGATCAGACGAGTGGCAGCAATGGCGGCATGGCCGTGGTCACGGCCACCCACACCGTGCTGGACAGGTTCAGCACGGTGGCCTACACCAACAACGACGGCACGCAGCTGTGGGCCAGCAACTGGATCGAAGTTGGCGACCCGAACGGCGCCACGGGTGGTGGCATCAAGGTCATCAATTCCAATGAGTTGCAGGTCACCGCCGAGACCGCGGGCTACAACGTTTATCGGGGCGCCGACCTGGGCGATTCAAGCTCCGCGACCTTGAGTTTCGCGTACAGCAGCACCTTGACCGGAGCGCGAGCGGTCGAGTTCCAGGTGTCGGCGAACGGCGGGTCAACTTACACGACGCTGGCCACATTCGATGCGTCAACCAACACGGGTGCAGGCACCAAGTCTTACGACATCGGTGCCTACATGGCATCGAACACCCGCATTCGCATCCTCGTCGCGACGGGAAGTCCGGGCACGGAGGCCGTCATGTTCGACGACGTGCAGATCCAGTACACCAACGCGGGTGGCGGGTCGTCCGCGTTCTCAACCGCCACCGACAGCGCCAGCCTGGTCGTCAACCCGGTGGCCGACACACCCGCGGTGAGCAATGCCACGACCAACGAAGACACCCAGAGCAGCAGCGGGCTGGTGATCTCGCGCAACGCGGCCGATGGTGCGGAGGTGACGCACTTCAAGGTCACCGGCATCAGCAACGGCACGCTGTACAAGAACGATGGCACCACGCCGATCACGAGCGGTGCGTTCATCACCTTCGCCGAAGGCAACGCCGGGCTGAAGTTCACCCCCACGGCCAACTTCAACGGCAGTGGCAGTTTCACGGTGCAGGCTTCAACGTCGAACCTTGATGCAGGGTTGGGTGGCAGCACCGTGAATGCCACCATCACCGTGAATGCGGTGAACGACGCGCCGAGCGCCAGCAACCTGAGTGCCGGCGAAACCTACACCGAAGACACGCCGCTGAACCTGAGCGACATCGTGGCCAGCGATGTGGACAGCGCCAGCGTCACCGCCACGTTAACGTTGTCCAACATCGCTGCCGGCAGCTTGAACACCGCCACCTCGGGCGCGGTGACCTCGACCTACAACGCCGGCACCGGCGTGTGGAGCGCCAGCGGCGCCATCGCCAACGTCAACACCCTGCTCGCCGGGCTGACGTTCACGCCGGCATTGAACTTCAACGCCAACTTCACTATCGCCACCAGCGTGAGCGACGGCGTGGCCGCGCCGGTGACTGGCAGCAAGGCGATGACCGGCAGCGCGGTGAACGACGCGCCGGTGATCACCAGCAACGGCGGTGGCGCCAGCGCTTCGATCAGCGTCGCAGAGAACACCACGGCGGCCACGACAGTGACCAGCAGCGACGTGGATGGCGGCGTGGCGGCCTACTCGATCAGCGGTGGGGCCGATGCCGCGAAGTTCACGATCAACGGTGCCAGCGGCGCGCTGACCTTCCTGGCGGCGCCGGACTTCGAGCTGCCCACCGACGCGGGTGCCAACAACATCTACGACGTGACGGTGCAGGTGGCCGACGGCAATGGTGGCCTGGACACACAGGCGATCGCCGTGACCGTGACGAACGTGGCCGATCAGTCACCCGTGATCACCTTGCCCGGTGGCGCGGCCAGCTACACGGAAAACGCCGTGCCGGTCGTCATCAACGCCGCCGCCACGCTCACAGACGCCGATTCGGCCAACTTCGCCGGTGGCGTGCTGACGATCGATTTCACGGCCAATGGCACGGCGAGCGACCGCCTGGCCATCCGCGACCAGGGTGCCGGCGCGGGCAGGATCTCATTGAGCGGCGCCAACGTGCGCTACGACTTCGGCGCCGGCGCGGTCACGATCGGTACCTTCAGCGGTGGCTCCAGCGGCTCGGACCCGCTGGTGATCGCGCTCAACGCCAGTTCGAATGCCGTCTCGGTGCAGGCGCTGCTGCGCAACATCACCTTCCAGAACGTGTCGGAGAACCCAACGACCGCCGTGCGCACGGTTCGCTTCGGCATGACCGATGGCAGCGGCGGGCCCGCCGCCTCCGTCTCGACCACCGTCAATGTCATCGCGGTGAACGACGCCAGCGTGGTGACGGCGGCCGCGACGCCCGTGGCCTACGCCTCCGGCCAGATCGTGGTCGACCCCACGCTGACCGTGATCGACGTCGACAGCACCACACTGGTGTCGGCCCAGGTGCGGTTCACCACGGGCTACATCGCGGGCGAAGACACGCTGGTGTTCACGAATCAGTTGGGCATCACGGGCACCTTCTCTTCCGCCACCGGCACGCTCACGCTCACCGGCGCGGCAACGGTGGCCGACTACCAGACAGCCTTGCGCTCGGTGCGGTACGAAGACGTCAACGGCTCACCCACGCCCGGAACGCTGCGCGTGACCTTCCGCGTGAATGACGGCGTGGTCGACAGCAACACGGCCCAGCGCACGATCAACATCGTCAACGACGAGCCGCCACGCGCGTCGAACGACAGTGCCACGGTGGCCGAAGGCGGCGCGGTGCTGGTCAACCTGGCTGCGAACGACAGCGACAACACGGCTTTGAACCTGGCCAGCATCGTCATCCAGTCGGCGCCGGCCAACGGTGCCGTCGTGGTGAACGGCGACGGCACCGTCACCTACACCCACAACGGGTCGGAGACGCTCAGCGACAGCTTCACCTACACGATCAAGGACAACCTGACGCTGCAGTCGAACGTGGCGACGGTGGCGCTGACGATCACGCCCGTGAACGATGTGCCGGTGATCACTTCGGGTGGCGCCGGCCCAGCGGCGGCCGTGAGCGTGGCCGAGAACGTGGCGGCGGTGACGACGGTGACGGCGGCCGATGTCGACCTGCCCGCACAAACGCTGACGTTCAGCATCGCGGGCGGTGCCGATGCGGCGAAGTTCGCCATCAACGGTGCCACCGGGGCGCTTAGCTTCCTGGCCGCGCCCGACTTCGAGGCGCCCACCGATAGCGGCGGCAACAACGTCTATGACGTGACGGTGCAGGTCAGCGATGGCAATGGCGGCAGCGATACGCAGGCGATTGCCGTGACGGTGACGCCGGTGAACGACAACGCGCCGGTCATCAGCAGCAACGGTGGCGGCGCCAGCGCCGCCGTGAGCGTGGCCGAGAACGCGACGGCCGCGACGACGGTGGCGGCCGGCGACGCCGACCTGCCGGCGCAGACATTGACCTACAGCATCGCTGGCGGCGCCGATGCCGCGAAGTTTGCGATCAATGCCAGCAGCGGCGCATTGAGCTTCATCGCCGCGCCAAACTTCGAAGCACCCACTGACGCCGGCGCCAACAATGTCTACGACGTGACGGTGCAGGCGAGCGACGGCAGCTTCGCCGACACCCAGGCGATTGCGGTGACGGTGACCAATGTCAACGAAGCCCCCACGGCCACCAATCTCAGCGCCGCCGAAACCTACACCGAAGACACCGCGCTGAACCTGACCGACATCGTGGCCACCGACTTGGACAGCGCCAACGTCACCGCGACGCTGACCTTGTCCAACACCGGCGCCGGCAGCCTGAGCACCGCCACCTCCGGCGCGGTGACCTCCACCTATGTGGCAGGCACCGGCATGTGGACCGCCAGTGGCGCCATTGCCGACGTCAATGCGCTGCTGGCCGGGCTGGCGTTCACGCCGGCTGCCGACTTCAACAGCAGCTTCACTATTGCCACCAGCGTGAGCGACGGGGTGGCCACGCCGGTCACCGGCAGCAAGGCGATCACGGGGACGGCGGCCAACGACGCACCCGTGCGCACGGCCGGCGTGCCCACGGCCATCAGCGTCACCAAAGACAGCGCCAACGTGACCGCGGTTACCTTGGGCATGAGCACCCTGGCCTACGGCCCTGGTGGCGGCAGCGACGAGTCGGGCCAGACGCTCACCTACACCGTCACCGGGACCCCGGCGCACATCACGCTGTGGCTGGCTGACGGGTCGACGCCGGTCGCAGCCAACGCCACGGTCACCTTGACTCAACTGCAGGGCCTCAAATACAAAACCGTTGCCGGCGCCACCGGCAGCGGCGACCTGACCTGGACCGTGGTGGACAACGGCGGCACTGCCAACGGCGGCGCCAACACCGTGACCGAGACGCTGGAGATCGCGGTCGATGTGTTCAGCGGCATGGCCATCTGGGCCAACAACACGAGCAACCCGCAGCATGCCCAATGGAACGGCGTTGCACTCGGCACCGCCAGCGCGCCGAATTCGCTTGGCGAATGGACACATGTCCAGGCCGCTGAGTCGCCCACGCGCACCGAGATCATTGCCGTGGGCGTCGATGCCAATGGCGTGATGCGCGGCGAGCTGTGGAACGGCAGCACCTGGGCGCCGTTCTCCTTCAACACGATCGTCGACCTGGCGACCACTGACTTCCAGAGTTTCCAGGTCGCTTACGAGCAGCAAAGCGGCGACGCGATGCTGGTCTGGGCCAACGGCACCAGCGGCAGCACCAGCCTGAGTTACCGCACGTGGAATGGCACGGCCTGGTCTGCGGCGCAGACGATCACGACGCCGGTTGCCGGCGAAGCCGTGCAACTGCGGCTGGCGGCAGACCCGAACAGCGACTCGATGATTCTGGCCGTCACCGGAACGCCGGTGGAGAACGACTACGCCCTGGTCTGGAACGGCTCGAGCTGGGGCAATGGCGTGACGCTGGACACGGCCACCGGCATCGACGGCACCGAGATTCATGTCGCCTACGAAGCGCACAGCGGACGCGCCTTGGTTGTTTACGACGCGGACGGCACGACCAACGCAATCAACTACCGCACCTGGGACGCAACGAGCTGGAGCGCGCAGCAATCGCTCAGCGCACCGGCCGGGGTGGCGGCGGCCAGCGATGCTTCGTTCACTGTGCTGGTCTCAGACCCGAACAGCAATCGCATTGCGCTGGGCGTCGTTGCGGAGCCCGAGATCTGGCTGGCGGTGTGGGACGGCAGCAGTTGGGGCAGCACGCAGACCGCCGCCGCTTCGGCCGGGTCTGCGGCCCACCTCAACGTCGCGCTCGCCTTCGAACACGATTCGGGCGACCTGCTGGCCGCGTACGGCAAGAGCGGCAGCAACTTCGTCGCCTATCGGACCTGGACGAACGCTGGTGGTTGGTCGGCCGAGACCGCGAGCCACGCGAACCTGAACCTCGGCGCAACGCCTCAATCGCTGACGCTGGCTGCTGACCCGAACTCGAACCAACTGATGCTCGCCACGCGCGACAGCGGCAACGACGTGCGTTTCGCGCTGTGGACTGGAGCGGACTGGGGCGCGGCGCTCGCCGACTCGACTGGCGATGCCGGCGGCGCCTATGCGATGCCGATGGCCTTCGTCTGGTACGACAACAACCGCACGCCGGTGATCGGCACCGCAGCGCTGTCGATGGCCGAGAACAACACGGCCGCCGGCAGCGTGGCCAGCAGCGACGCCGACGGCGACGCGCGCACCTATGCGCTCATCGGTGGCGCCGACCAGGCACGCTTCACCATCAATGCCGGCACCGGGGCGCTGAGCTTTGTCTCGGCGCCGAACTACGAGAGCCCCACTGACACCGGCTCCGACAACGTCTACGACGTGATCGTCCAGGTTGCAGACGGCCAGGGCGGCACCGACAGCCAAGCCATTGCCGTGAGCGTGACGAACGTCAACGAAGCGCCGGTGCTCGGCACCACCGGCAGCACGCTGGCCTACACCGAAAACGGCGCCGCGGTTGCAGTCGACAGCGCCGTGACAGTGACCGACCCAGACAGCGCCAACCTGGCCAGCGCCATCGTCACGATCTCGGCCAACTACGCCAGCGGCCAGGACGTGCTGGCGTTCACCGACCAGAACGGCATCACCGGCAACTGGAACGCCGGCACCGGCGTGTTGACGCTGAGCGGTAGCGCGACGCTCGTGAGCTACCAGGCAGCGCTGCGCTCGGTCAGTTACGTCAACACGTCGGACAACCCGAGCACGGCGACGCGAACGGTTTCGTTCGTCGTCAACGACGGCGCGGCCAGCAGCAACACTGCCACGCGCAACATCGACGTTGCCGCCGTCAACGACGCGCCGACGGCCATCAACCTGAGCGCGGCCCAGACCTACACCGAAGACACGCCGCTGGGTCTGACCAGCATCGTCATCAGCGATGTCGACAGCGCCGGCGCCAGCGCGACCTTGACGTTGTCGAATGCCGCGGCGGGCAGCTTGAGCACCGCCACCTCGGGTGCGGTGACCTCAACCTACAACGCCGGCACGGGCGTGTGGAGCGCCAGCGGCGCCATCGCCAACGTCAACACCTTGCTCGCCGGGCTGACGTTCACGCCGGCCTTGAACTTCAATGCCAACTTCTCAATCGCCACCAGCGTGAGCGATGGCGTGGCCGCGCCTGTCACCGGCAGCAAACCGATGACCGGCACCGCAGTGAACGATGCGCCGGTGATCACCAGCAACGGCGGCGGCGCCAGCGCAGCGGTGAATGTGGCGGAGAACGCCACCGCTGTGACGACGGTCAGCGCCAGCGATGTGGACGGCGGCGCTGCGGTCTATTCGATCATCGGCGGTGCCGATGCCGCGAAGTTCACGATCAACGGCGCCAGCGGTGCGCTGACCTTCATAGTCGCACCCGACTACGAAGCCCCCACCGACAGCGGCACCAACAACGTCTATGACGTGACGGTGCAGGTCAGCGATGGCAATGGCGGCAGCGACACCCAGGCGATTGCGGTGACGGTGACACCGGTGAATGACAACACGCCCGTCATCAGCAGCGATGGTGGCGGCGCCACGGCCACGGTGAACGTGGCCGAGAACGCCAGCGCGGTGACCACGGTTGTGGCGACCGATGCTGATGCAGGCTCGACCCTAACCTACAGCATCAGCGGCGGTGCTGACGCGGCCCAGTTCAGCATCAACAGCAGCACCGGCGCGCTGAGCTTCGTTGCCGCACGCGACTTCGAAGTGCCGGCCGACAGTGGCACCAACAACGTCTATGACGTGACCGTGCAGGTCAGCGACGGCAGCTTCACCGACACCCAGGCCATTGCCGTGACCGTGACGCCGGTCAACGACAACGACCCGCTCATCACCAGCAACGGTGGCGGCGCCTCAGCGGCCGCCAACGTGGCCGAGAACGCCACCGCGGTGACCACGGTCGTGGCGACAGATGCCGACCTGCCGGTGCAAACGCTGAGCTACAGCATCAGCGGCGGCGCCGACGCGGCGCTGTTCAGCATCAACGCTGCCAGCGGCGCGCTGCGCTTCATCACCGCACCCGATTTCGAAGCCCCGGGCGATGCCGGCGGCGACAACGTTTATGACGTGACCGTGAGCGTGAGCGACGGCGCCGGCCGCAGCGACGCGCAGGCCCTGGCCGTGCAGGTGACCAACAGCAACGAGGCGCCCACGGCCACCATCGCCGCGGCCAGCTATGCCGCCAGCGAGCAGGTCTTGCTGGCCTTGCATGGCACGGGCATCAGCATCAACGACCCCGACGGCGGCGCGACCAACGTGCTGGCCACGCTCAGCGTGGGTGCCGGCACCTTGACCGTGAATGCCGGCGCCAGCGGCGCGGTGGTGGGCGGCAGCGGCACGGGCAGTGTCACCCTGCTGGGCAGCGTGGCGAAGATCAACGCCCTGCTGGCCGGCATCGGCGGGGCCAGCGTGCAGTTCTTCATCAACGCTGACGCACCACCGGCATCGACCCTGCTTACGCTGGGCGTGGATGACCAGGGCAACAGCGGCAGCGGTGGCGCGCTGACTGCCAGCGCCAGCGCGGTCATCAACATCAGCGCGGTCAACGACGCGCCCACCTTGGCCGGGCCGGGGCCACAAAGCGTGGCTGAAGACGGCGTGTTGGTGCTGGCCAGCGGCACTGGCACGCACACCGTGGTCAGCGACGCGGATGCCGGCAGCAGCATCATCCGCGCCACGCTCAGTGCGAGCAACGGCACGCTCACCCTGGCCAGCACCGTTGGCTTGAGCTTCAGCTCGGGCGACGGCACGGCCGACGCGAGCATGGTGTTTGACGGCACGGTAGCGGCCATCAACGCGGCGCTCGATGGCCTGGTGTTCAACCCGGCAGCCAACTACTTTGGTGCGGCCAGCGTCAGCATCGGCGCCGACGACCTGGGCAACAGCGGCAGCGGCGGGCCCTTGAGTGCCAGCCGCGTGCTGGCGGTGAACGTCACGCCCGTGAACGACGAACAAGTGCTGGCCAGCAACAGCGGCCTGACGCTGGCCGAGAACGCCACCGGCCAGTTGATCAGTAACGTTATGCTTCGGGCCACCGACATCGACAACACGCCGGCACAACTGGTCTACACGCTCAGTGCCGTGCCGGCCAACGGCACGTTGCGCCTCGGCGGCGTGGCCCTGGGGGTGGCGGCAACGTTCACGCAGGCCGACATCGATGCTGGCCTGGTGAGCTATGACCATGACGGCAGTGAAACCGCCGCCGACAGCTTCACCTTCAGCGTGGACGACGGTGCCGGCGCGGCCACCAGCGCCAGCTTTGCCATCACCATCACGCCGGTGAACGACAACGCGCCGGTGATCGGCAGCGACGGTGGCGGCGCCAGCGCGGCGTTGTCGATGCCTGAGAACAGCACCGCGGTCACCACCGTGGCCGCCACCGACGCCGACTTGCCGGCACAAGGGCTCACGTACTCGATCAGCGGCGGCGCCGATGCGGCGTTGTTCAGCATCAACGCCGCAACCGGCGCGCTGAGCTTCTTGGCCGCGCCCGACCGTGAAACGCCTGCCGACACCGGCGCCGACAACGTGTACGACGTGACGGTGCGGGCCAGCGACGGCACGTTCACTGACACGCAGGCGATCGCCGTGACCGTGACGCCGGTGAACGACAACACGCCGGTCATCACCAGCGCTGGCGGCGGCGCCAGCGCTGCGCTGTCGATGCCAGAGAACACGACGGCGGTGGCCACCGTGTTGGCCAGCGACGCCGACTTGCCGGCCCAGGTGTTGAGCTTCAGCATTGCCGGCGGTGCCGATGCGGCGCTGTTCAGCATCAACGCCGGCACGGGGGTGCTGAGTTTCACCAGCGCGCCTGACTTCGAGACCCCAACGGATGCCGGTTCGAACAACGTTTACGACGTGATCGTGCGGGTCAGCGACGGCACGTTCATTGACACGCAAGCCATTGCCGTGACCGTGACGCCGGTTAACGACAACACGCCCGTCATCACCAGCAACGGCGGTGGCGCCGGCGCGGCGGTGAGCAACGCCGAGAACACCACGGCCCTCACCACCGTTGCGGCCACCGATGCGGACTTGCCGGCCCAGGTGTTGAACTTCAGCATCGTCGGTGGTGCCGATGCGGCGCTGTTCAGCATCAACGCCGGCACGGGGGTGTTGAGTTTCGTCACCGCACCCGACTACGAGTCGCCTGCGGACGTTGGCGGCAACAACATCTACGACGTGATCGTGCAGGCCAGTGACGGCACATTCACCGACAGCCAGGCCATTGCCGTGAGCGTGATGCCGGTGAACGACAACACGCCAGTCATCACCAGTGATGGCGGCGGCGCCAGTGCGGCGTTGTCGATGGCCGAGAACACGACGGTGGTGACGAGCGTCACAGCCATGGATGCGGATTTGCCGGCCCAGGTGTTGAGCTTCAGCATCACCGGCGGCGCCGATGCGGCGCTGTTCAGCATCAACGCCGGTACGGGGACGTTGAGCTTCATCAGCGCGCCTGACTTCGAGACCCCAACCGATGCCGGCGCCAACAACGTTTACGACGTGATCGTGCGCGCCAGCGACAGCACATTCACTGACACCCAAGCGATTGCCGTGACCGTGACACCGGTGAATGACAACACGCCGGCCATCAGCAGCAACGGCGGCGGCGCGAGCGCGGCGTTGAGCATCGCGGAAAACACGACAGCCATCACCACCGTTGCGGCCACCGACCCAGACTTGCCGGCCCAGGTGTTGAACTTCAGCATCGCCGGCGGCGCTGACGCCGCGCTGTTCAACATCAATGCTGCAACGGGCATGCTGACTTTCATCAGCGCCCCCGATCACGAGGCGCCAACGGATCTTGGCGCGAACAATATTTACGACGTGATCGTGCAAGCCAGCGACGGCACGTTCACCGACGCGCAAGCGATTGCCGTGACCGTGACGCCAGTGAACGACAACACGCCCGTCGTCACCAGCGACGGCGGTGGCGCCAGCGCGGCGGTGAACGTGGCAGAGACCGCGACGGCCGTGACCACCGTGAGCGCCAGCGACGCTGACTTGCCGGCCCAGGTGCTGGCGTATTCGATCATTGGCGGTGCTGACGCCGCGCTGTTCAGCATCAACGCCGCCAGCGGCGCGTTGAGCTTCATCAGCGCGCGTGACTTTGAAGCGCCTGTCGATGCTGGCGCCAACAACGTTTATGACGTGGTGGTGCAGGCCAGCGACGGCACGTTCACCGACACGCAGGCGATTGCCGTGAGCATCACGCCGGTGAACGACATTGCGCCGGTCATCAGCAGCGACGGCGCCGCAGCCACGGCGGCCCTGGCCATCGCCGAGAACACGAGCGCGGTCACCACGGTCAGCGCCGGCGACGCCGACTTGCCGGCCCAGGTGCTGGCGTATTCGATCAGTGGCGGCGCCGACGCCGCGCTGTTCAGCATCAACGCGAGCACGGGCGCGCTGAGCTTAGTCACCGCGCCCGACTTCGAAGCCCCGGCCGATGTCGGCGCCAACAACGTTTACGACGTGGTGGTGCAGGTCAGCGACGGCACGTTCACCGACGCGCAAGCGATTGCCGTGACCGTGACGCCGGTGAACGACAACACGCCCGTCGTCACCAGCGATGGCGGTGGCGCCAGCGCGGCGGTGAACGTGGCGGAAAACGCCACCGCCGTGACCACCGTGAGCGCCAGCGACGCTGACTTGCCGGCCCAGGTGCTGGCGTATTCGATCATTGGCGGTGCTGACGCCGCGCTGTTCAGCATCAACGCCGCCAGCGGCGCATTGAGCTTCATCAGCGCGCTTGACTTTGAAGCGCCTGTCGATGCTGGCGCCAACAACGTTTATGACGTGGTGGTGCAGGCCAGCGACGGCACGTTCACCGACACGCAGGCGATTGCCGTGAGCATCACGCCGGTGAACGACAACACGCCGGTCATCAACAGCGATGGCGGTGGCGCCAGCGCGGCGGTGAACGTGGCGGAGAACGCGACTCCTGTGGCCACCGTGAGCGCCAGCGATGCTGACTTGCCGGCCCAGGTGCTGGCGTATTCGATCGTCGGCGGTGCTGACGCCGCGCTGTTCAGCATCAATGCCGCCAGTGGCGCATTGAGTTTCATCAGCGCGCGTGACTTTGAAGCGCCTGTCGATGTTGGCGCCAACAACGTTTATGACGTGGTGGTGCAGGCCAGCGACGGCACCTTCACCGACAGCCAGGCGATTGCCGTGAGCATCACGCCGGTGAACGACAACCCGCCCGTCATCAGCAGCGACGGCGCGGCAGCCACGGCGGCCCTGGCCATCGCCGAGAACACGAGCGCGGTCACCACGGTCAGCGCTGGCGACGCCGACTTGCCGGCCCAGGTGCTGGCGTATTCGATCAGCGGCGGCGCCGACGCCGCGCTGTTCAGCATCAATGTTGCAACGGGCATGCTGACTTTCATCAGCGCCCCCGATCACGAGGCACCGACGGATCTTGGCGCGAACAATATTTACGACGTGATCGTGCAGGTCAGCGACGGCACGTTCACCGACGCGCAAGCGATTGCCGTGAGCGTGACGCCGGTGAACGACAACACGCCCGTCGTCACCAGCGATGGCGGTGGCGCCAGCGCGGCGTTGTCGATACCAGAGAACACGACGGCGGTGTCCACCGTCAACGCCAGCGACGCCGACTTGCCGGCCCAGGTGTTGACGTATTCGATCAGCGGCGGCGCCGACGCCGCGCTGTTCAGCATCAACGCCGCCAGCGGTGCCTTGAGTTTCATCGCCGCGCCCGACTTCGAGACACCGGTGGACGCCGGCAGCGACAACGTCTACGACCTGGTCGTGCGGGCCAGCGACGGCACATTCACCGACACGCAGGCGATTGCGGTGAGCGTCACACCGGTGAACGACAACACGCCGGTGATCACCAGCAACGGTGGCGGCGCCACGGCAGCCTTGGCCATCAGCGAGAACACCACAGCCGTCACCACGCTTGCGGCAAGCGACGCCGACTTGCCGGCCCAGGCGCTGGTGTATTCGATCAGCGGCGGCGCCGATGCCGCGCTGTTCAGCATCGACGCCGCCAGTGGCGCCTTGCGCTTCATCACCGCCCCCGACCACGAGGTGCCCGCCGACGCCGGCACCGACAACGTGTATGACGTGACCGTGCAAGCCAGCGACGGCCCGCTGGCCAGCAACCAGGCGCTGGCCGTCACGGTGCTGGACGCCAACGACAACGCGCCGCAGATCACCAGCGACGGCGGCGGCGCCACGGCCGTGCTGGCGCGCGACGAGAACGGCCTGTGGGTGACCCAGGTGAGCGCCAGCGATGCCGATGCCACCAGCGTGCCGGTGTTCAGCATCGCCGGCGGGCCTGACGCCGCGCGCTTCAGCATTGACCCGGTGAGTGGCGCCTTGACCTTTATCACCAACCCGGACTTCGAAGCGCCGGCCGATGCCTCGGGCGGCAACGTCTACCAGCTCATCGTGCAGGCCTCAGACGGCCGTTTCGCCACCACGCAAGTCATCACCGTTGCGCTGAACGACTTGAACGACAACACGCCGGTGGTTGCATCCAACGGCGGCGGCGCGCTGGCCAATGTGGTGATCAACGAGAACCAGACCGCGGTGACGGTGGTGGCGGCCAGCGATGCCGATGCCGGCACGGTGTTCGCCTACAGCATTGCCGGCGGCGCGGACGCGGCGCGCTTTGCCATCGACCCGGCCAGCGGCGTGCTCACCTTGCTGGGCGCACCCGACTTCGAAGGCCCTGCCGACGTGGGCCTGGACAACGTCTACAACGTGGTCGTGGCCGCCAGCGACGGCGTGTACGTGGGCATGCAGGCCCTGGCCGTGCGCGTGGCGAGCGTGAACGAAAACCCGCAAGCCGCCGACCTGGCAGCCGCGCTGGACGAAGCGGCCGGCCTGCGCATCGACCTGGCCGGCACGGCCAGCGATGTCGATGCCGGCAACGACGGCCGGGTCGACCTGGCCGGAACCGCCATCACCCAGGCGCCCGCGCATGGCAACCTGGTGGTCAACCTCGACGGCACGGTGAGCTATGTGCACGACGGCAGCGAAACCACGGCCGACAGCTTCAGCTACACGCTGCGCGATGCCGGTGGGCTGGTGTCGAACGTGGCGCGGGTGAGCCTGGCCGTGCGGGCGGTGAATGACGCACCGGTGATCAGTGTGGTGGGCGTGCGGCTGGAGTCGGGCGAGGCGCTGGTGTTGACCCCGGCCATGGTGGCCAGCTTTGACCCCGACACCAACACGGCGCAGCTCGAATACACGGTGAGCAACGCCCAGCATGTGCGCTTCGAGCTGGTGGGCGCACCCGGCGTGGCCATCAGCCAGTTCACGCAAGCGCAGGTGGATGCCGGCGCCGTGCGCGTGCTGGCACTGAGCTTGTTCGATACGCCGGCGTGGCGCATGGTGGTCAGCGACGGCGCGCTGGGCAGCGCGGCGAGCGACGCCGTGGTGGACTTTGTTGTCACCTGGCGTGAGGCGAGCGCCCCCGGCGGCACCAGCGTCACGGCGCTGCTGCCGCTTCCCGCACCGCCGGGCGAAGACGCGCCCGTCGACAGCACCGCGCTCAAGGCGCAGCAGCGCAGTGCCGAAAAGTCGGTTCAGGCCGTGCCCGAAGCGGCCGACGCGAGTGCCGACCCGGGCGACGCGGCGGTTGCTGGCATCGAGCGGCAGCGTCCCGCGCAACGCATGGTCATCATGCTCAATGGCAACCACGTCAATCGTGACGTGCTGATCAACGGCAACATGGATCTGCTGGCACCGTTGTCGAATGAGGATTTCCTGATGAACGTGTCGCTGCAGTCCACTTTGCTGGGCGATGCCGCCCTGGCCGGGCAGGGCTCGCTGCGCGCCACCCTGCGTGACGCCGAGATCGGCCGGGTGCAGGTCGACGTCAACCAGCATTCAGGCCTGAACCTCGACGTGCAGGCCATGCAGACAGCAGGCGTGGCGCTGACGGCCGGTGCCGTGTGGTGGGCGCTGCGCGCCGGCGGCCTGCTGGCCAGCCTGGTGATGAGCCTGCCGGCCTGGCGCCACGTGGATCTGCTGGCCGTGTTGCCCGACGCCGATGAAGACGACGAGCAGTGGGCCGGCGCGAATGACGATGAAGCCGCCCGCGACGAACGCGCGGTGGACGCCGTGCTCAACCCAGTGCAAGGCGGCGGCCAGCCATGACCAAACTCGGCGCCTTGCGCATGGGCCCGATTGCCCGCATCAGCCTGGGCGTGGTGGCCTTGCTGGTCAGCCTGGTGTTGTTGGCGGACATGCTGTTCGGCGTGGTGCCCGGCCACGGCGAGCAGCAGCGCAAGCTGCGCCAGCGCGTGGCCGAGACGCTGGCCGTGCAGATCACCTCGCTGCTGGAGGCCGGCGACACGGCCACCTTGGCGCGCACGATTGCGCAGATGCTGGCGCGCGACAGCGACCTGCGTTCCATCGTGGTGCGCCGCATGGACGGCTCGACCTACTTTCAAACAGGCGACGATGCGCGCTCGAGCGCCAAGGCTGCCGCAGTCAGCACGCTCGACGACCTGCGCGTGCCCATTCTTTCCGGCGCCCGCACCTGGGGCGAGGTGCAATTGCGCTTTGCGCCGGCCACGCCCGAAACGCTGCTGGGCTGGCTGGCCAGCCCGATGATCCGCGCGCTGTTGCTTCTCAGCGTGGGTGGCTTTGCGCTCAGCTATGCCTACATGCGCCGGGCGATGCACTACCTGAACCCGTCAAACACCGTGCCCGAGCGTGTGCGCAAGGCCTTCGATGCCTTAACGGAAGGCCTGGTGATCGTTGACGCGCAGGCCCGCATCGTGCTGGCCAACCAGGCCTTTCGCAACCTGCACCCGCTTGCCGCGGCCGACCTGAACGGGCGCCAGATCGACGCCCAGGCCTGGCTCACCGCCGGCGTGACCGATGCGCAGCCGCTGCCCTGGACGCGCACCTTGAGCGGCGAAGGCGCGGTGGCAGGCCACAACCTGGACTTGCTGCAACCCGACCGGGCGCCGGTGCGCCTGTTGGTCAGCAGTGCGCCGGTGGCAGACAACAACGGCCGCCTGCGCGGCTGCATGATCACCTTCGACGACGTGACCGCCGTGCACCGCGCCAACGAAGAATTGCGCGCCACCATGGCCGAGCTGCAAAGGACGCGCGGGCGGATTGAAGAGCAAAACGTTGAGCTGCGCCGGCTGGCCGAGCGCGACCCGCTCACCGGCTGCTTCAACCGGCGCGCCTTCTACCAGGCTGCGCTGGAGCTGTTCGCACAAGCCAAGGAAGACCACACCGATCTGTGTTGCGTGATGGCCGACATCGACCACTTCAAGAAGTTCAACGACGTCTATGGCCACGCCGTGGGCGACCAGGTGATCCAGACCGTGGCCAGGATGCTGGGCGACGGCCTGCGCGAAGGCGACATGCTGTGCCGCTATGGTGGCGAGGAGTTCTGCATGGTGCTGCCCGGGGCCACGCCCGATGTGGCCCGGCAGGTGGCCGATGCCATCCGCGCCAGCATCCACGAGCACGCCAAGAGCGCCATCCGCGGCACTGATGTCATGCGCATTGCCGCCAGCTTTGGCGTGGCCTCGGTGATGATGGGCGCCAGCTCGCTGGAGTCACTCATCGAGCAGGCCGACCAGGCACTGTACCGGTCGAAGGAAGGAGGGCGCAACCGGGTCAGCGTGTGGCGGCCGGAGGCGGAACTCGAGCCGGCCTGATGTGAAACACCCCCTACGCGCTTCGCGCGCCCCCTCAAGGGGGCCGAGGCCCGCGGCTCCAAGCCGACCTGCGTCGGCTTGGACGGGCCGAGGAATGGCCGCGTCTCGCGGCCATGCGGCCTGCAAGGCACGCCAGCGGCCCGGCAGAGCCGGTTCCGCGGCGTTCGCTTG
>JANOXU010000062.1:0-6570 GCA_031418595.1 Burkholderiales bacterium | reverse complement strand
GAGCCAGGCCGACTTCACATCGACCGCGCTGAAGAACTCCCACCTGACCTCGAACTGCCCCAGCGGGCGCTGCGCCACCGCGGGCGCTGGGTTCAAGTTGGCAGCGTCAAATTCCTGAGCTGCGCGCCGGATGCGCGTGGCCCGGGTTTTGGGCCCAACGCGCGTGCCGATATCACTTGCGGGCCGTGAACTGACATCTCAGCGTTAACCCGACTTTGTCACTTGACTTATCCAGACCCAATGAAATCAACGACTTAGAGCAGCTTTTCGGCGCGTATGGCACTACATTTTTGTAGTTGCCCGCCAGCTGTTGCGCCGGCTGTTGCGCCGGTATGAGCGGCCGCCTCAGCCCGTCGGCTGGTATCGCCGCCGGGCCTTCGCCAGCCGCAAGGTCCTTCCGGACCTGTGCGCGCGGGCTCAGACCAGCACGCGATGGGTGCGGCCCGGGTTAGGTTCCAGCTTGAGGATGGTGCCCAGCGTTTGATGCCGTGGCTTGGCTCGCGTGGCCTTGCGCACGTGCACGGTGCGGCCATCGCGTCGCTGCAGGGTCACGGTGACGCGGCGTTGGATGGCCATGGTCTGACGCAGCGTGTTCCAGCTCTCGTTGATGCCTTGGGCCTTGAGTTGCAGGCGCAGCGTGTGCACGAAGTGATAGGCCAGCACGCTGATGAACAGATGCCCTTCGACACGACGATCGATACGGTGGAACACCGGGCGCAGACCCAGGTCGGTCTTCAGTGATCGGAACACCGACTCCAGCTCGGTGAGCATGATGTAGGTGCGCCACAGTGTGGCGTTGTCCTGTTCGACCAGCGTGGTGCGCAGGCAGTACACGCCTGGATGCGCAGCCGCGCTGCCGGGCAAGATGTTTTTGACCCAGGTGATGGCGGTCACGTGCTTGCCCTCAGCGTCGGTGCTCACTGTGATCTCGTAGTGCTGTGCGGCGCGCGCGAAGCGCTGCTTGGCGCGGCCCAGGCGCTGCATGAAGGTGGCCACGTCGTGGGAGCTTGCCTTGCCTTTGGGCTTATTCAGGCTGGCTTGCAGCTTGGCCAGCGCGGCCTCCAGGCCACTGGCCTTGGCGGTGTCGATGGCGCGGTCCTTCTCCTCGCGCGCCGGTGAATGGCAGTACAGCAGCACCTCGCCCTTGTCCCCAGCGCTGTGCACGCGCTGCAGCTTGATCGTCACATCGCCTGCCGATTGCACCTCCGTGGCCTGGGCCGGGTCGAACTGGCGCTGGCGCAGCTTGGACACGACCACGTAGTGATAGCCCTGCTCGCGCAGCCAAGTCAGATTGGCCTGAGCGGCGATACCCGCGTCCATCACCACCGTGGCGCCGGGGGCGGCGTGCAGGCCCGTGAGCATGCCCTTGAGCGTGGCGGGCTCGCTGGCGTTGCCAGCGAAGAACTGCACGCGCCGCACGAAGCCGCTGGCGTCCAGGGCCATGGCCAGCGTCACCAGCGGGCAGTCGCTGCGGCACTCTTTGCTGTGGCCGCGCTTGGCTTTGCTGACCCCGGCGGCCACGCCCTCGAAGTAGGTGTTGGTCAGGTCGTACAAGGTGATGGTCGGTGAGCCCAAGCCGAACATCGAGCGCGCCTTACCGAACAGGTGCTCTTGCAGCGCATCGCGGTGCTTGTAGAGCAGGTCCGAGGCGCGGTACAGGCGGTTCAAGTCCATCGCCTGGAAGTCGAAGTCGATGAGCTCCCCCAGGGCCGATGTGTCCTTCAGCCAGGCGTGGGTGGCCAACTCGCTGCCCGGCTGGGCCATGCGGGCGACGATGTTGCCCACGGCGGCAGCGATCTGCGGGCGGTTCAAGCCCAACTCGCTGAGCTTGTCCTCCAAGCCGCATTGGCGCATGGCTGCCAGCGCAGCGTGCTCCACGCCCACGCTGCGCGGGTCGACCAGCTCCAGCGAGTCCAGATCGACCTCTTGATAACGGGCGATATCGCTGGCTGGGCTGGGAGGGCTGCTGGGAAGATTGGCCACTGGCGTGGCGGGCACAGCCGCCACGGCCGCCGCGCGAACCGAGTCTGGCGCGCCCATGCTTGGAACCGCAGGCTTGCGCGCAATGATCTGGGCTGCAAAGCGATGCGCAAAGGCTTGCACCTCCTCGGGCAGCGTGGCCTCCAGCATCGAGCCTTGACCATGCACCAACTCGTTGATGCGCTGGGCCAGCGCCGACCAGTGAGCCTGGGGCAGATCGAAGTGGCTGCCCAGGTTGAGCACCGTGGACTGCTTGATGGCGTTGCCCACGCGGGCGCTGTGCACCAGACGGTAAGTGACGTAGGGCTCGCCCGAGATGCGGTTGCGGGTCTGCGTGCGGCGAATGAACATGCACGGGATGTTGCACGAAAAACCGAGCGCGCAAGCATCGGTTACAAACTATTATGGCACTACATTTCGCCGCCAAACTGAAACTCAATGCTGACAAGGACTTGCGGCGTGCGAGGGGCGGAAATGGGCGGAAAGGTGACAAAGTCGGGTTAAGCAGTGCCGGCAGGCCCTGGCCGCCCCACTCGGGGTCGCAGGCCAGCGCGGCCCAGCCGCCTTCGACGAAGGCGCGGTAGGCCGCCCGGTACCCCGCGGGTGTGCGTACTTCCCCGTCGGCCCAGTGGCAGCCTTCGAGGTCGGCCGCGCTGTTGATCGGCGCCAGCACGCCGGCGGCGAACTTGCCGGCTTCCTCTAGGATCTGGCGGGACGTGTCGGCATCGAGTTCGGCGAAGGCGGGCATCTCGCGCCAGGCGGCCGGGGCGCCGAGCACTTCTTCGATCACAAACTGCATGTCGCGCAGCGGCGGGGTGTAGGTCCACATGATGGCGGTCCTTCAGCGTGGCGCCATGCGCAGCGCGCCGTCGAGGCGGATCACCTCGCCGTTGAGCGCGCTGTTCTCGACGATGGCCAGCGCGAGCTGGGCAAACTCCTGCGGCTTGCCCAGCCGCTTGGGAAACGGGATGCTGGCCGCGAGCGACTCCCGGACGGTTTGCGGCAGCTCGTCCATCAGCGGCGTGTGGAACAGCCCGGGCGCGATGGTCACGGCGCGCACGCCGAACTGCGCCAGGTCGCGCGCCAGCGGCAGCGTCATCGCCGCAACGCCGCCCTTGCTGGCGGCGTAGGCCTCCTGGCCCACCTGGCCGTCGAAGGCGGCCACGGAAGCGGTGTTGACGATCACGCCGCGCTCGCCGTCTTCCAGCGGCTCGAGTCTGACCATCGCCGCGGCGACGATGCGCGCGACGTTGTAGGTGCCGATCAGGTTGACGCGCACCACGCGCTCAAAATCTGCCAGCGGCGCGGGTGTTCCGTCCTTGCCGACGATGCGCCTGGCGCTGCCGATGCCGGCCACATGCAGCAGGATTCGTGCGCCGCCGTGCGCCGCCGCAGCGGCATCCACAGCCGCTTGCACGCTTTCGCCCGAGGTGACGTCGCAGGCGAAAGAAATGGCCTGGCCACCAGCGTCGACGATGCCGCGTGCGACAGCGTTGGCCGCTTCGCTGTTCACATCGAGCAGCGCCACCTTGGCACCCGCTCGTGCCAGTTCAATGGCGGCGGCCGCACCGAGCCCCGAGCCCGCGCCGGTGACCAGCGCCGCTTGTCCCTGTACCTTCATGGCAGTCTCCTTGTTCAGCCGCGTTGCGGCAGCAGCAGATCGGGCGCATCGCCGGCGTAGATGGCGTCGACCAGCGCCGCGCGCCGTGCCAGAACCGCGCGCTGGTTGATCGAGCCCTTGTCGGTAAGTTCGCCGGTGTCGATGGTCGGCGCATCGGCCAGCACCACGACGCGTGCCACCCGGTTGGCGCTGCCGGTGCCGCCGCGCCACAGCCGGTTCACCATGCCCTGGAAGAACTCGCGCACCGCCGGCTGACGCAACAGCAGCGTGGGGTCAAGGTCCGCACGCATCCCGGCCAGCCCGGCGCACTCGTCCAGGCGCGGCACGATCAGAACGGCGATCTCGGAGCGGTTCAGGCCAGCCACCACCACGTCCCGCACGCAGGGCGCGCCTTCGACAACGATCTTGGCGCGCAGCGGGCCGACGCTGACGAAGGTGCCGGTGTCGAGCTTGAAGTCTTCGGCCAGGCGTCCGTCGAACAGCAGGCCACGCGAGTGGTCGGCCGGATCGACCCAGCGCACCGCGTCGCCGGTGCGATAGAAGCCTTCTTCGTCAAAGGCTTCGGCGCTGAGCACGGGATCGCGCCAGTAGCCTGGCATCACGTTGGGCCCACGGAACCGGATCTCGCGTTTGGCATAAGGCCCGTCGCCGTCGGCCACGAGTTTGATTTCGACGCCCGGGCAGGGCAGGCCGATGTGGCCCGATCGCACATGCCCCGCGCGGACGGCAAGGGTACACGTCGGCGCCGTCTCCGTCATGCCCAGGCCGGTGACAACCGGAATGCGTTCGCCCACCGTCAGCTCGCCCAAGCGGTCGAGCTGGTCCCATACCGTCTGGCTGAGGCCGGCGCCGGCGAACTTGAAGGCTTTCACGCGGGCATAGAGCGACCGGCGCAGCACTTCGTCCGTCTGCATCGCCGCTGCGATGGCCTCGAAGCCGCTGGGCACGTTGAGGTAGATCGTCGGCGAGACCTCGCGCAGATTGCGCAAGGTCGTGCCGATGCCCTGCGGCGTGGGCTTGCCTTCATCGATGTACAGCGTCCCGCCATTGAACAAGGTGATGCCCACGTTGTGGTTGCCGCCGAAGGTGTGGTTCCAGGGCAGCCAGTCCACCAGCACCGGCGGTTCATCAGTCATAAAGGCCAGCGCCTGGGCCACCATCTGCTGGCTGGCGCAGAGCATGCGGTGGGTGTTGATCACACCCTTGGGGGCCTTGGTCGAGCCTGACGTGAAGAGGATCTTGGCCACCGTATCAGGGCCGACCGCAGCGTGTGCAGCGCGGCCTTCGGGCCCGATGGGTTTGTTCACCAGTTCGCCAAATGGCGTGGTCGAACGGCCCTCGAGCCTGCCCGCGGTGAGCACCACCTCGACGTGGGCACCGAAGCAGGCCTCGATCGCCGCGGCGAATGCCGGGCCACTGGCAAACACCAGGCCGGGGGTCAACCGGCCCAGGATATGGCGCAGCTTGGCATAGTCCTGCGAGAGCAGCGAATAGGCACTCGAAATGGGCGTGTAGGGCACGCCGGCCCACAAAGCACCGAGTGCCAGCGTGAGGTGTTCCAGGTCGTTGTCCGACAGGATCACCAGCGGCCGCTCGGGCGACAGGCGGCGCAGCGCCAGCGCCTGGCCGACGCGCTCGACGCGGTCGAGCATCTGCGCGTAGCTGACACGCAGCCACTCACCGCCTCCGGGCACGGAGGGGTCGCGCCGGGCGACGAAGCAGCGCTCCGGCGCCTCTCGGGCCCAGCGTTCGAGCGGGTCGGTCACGCGGTGCTCAAAAGGCAACAAGGCTTCGGTCGAACGCACCACCTGGCTGCCGTCCGGCCGCTGCTCGACAACGGCGTCTAGGCATCCGCCGAAACGCGAGCCGCGATACCCCGGGGCGCTCACGCCTTCTTCTCCACCTTGCCAGCGCGTTTCTCCAGGAAGGCGCGCACGCCTTGCTTGGCCGCGTCGTCGCCCTGAGCGATGGCAGCCATCAGCGATTCGACGAACAGACCATCCGGTTGCGACATGTCGGCAATGCGCGGCAGCGCCTGCATCACGGCGTAGTTGGACAGCGGCGCATTGGTGGCAATTTTGGCGGCCAACTCGCATCCCTTCTCGAAACCCTGTCCGGCGTCCACCAGGTAGCGCGACAGGCCGATCTGCCGGCCCTCTTGCGCGTCGATCACGTTGCCGGTGAGCATCATGTCGGTCATGCAGGCCACGCCGACCAGCCGCGGCACGCGCACCGACCCGCCGCCGCCGACGAAGATGCCGCGCTGGCCTTCGGGAAGTCCGTAATAGGCGCTCGCTTCGGCGACGCGGACGTGACAGGTGCTGGCGATCTCCAGCCCGCCGCCGACCACGGCACCGTGCAGCACGGCCACCACCGGCACGCGGCCGAACTGGATCGTGTCCATCGCAGCGTGCCACCTGCGCGAGTGCAACACGCCTTCGGCGACGCTGCACTCGGACAGTTCGGACAAGTCCAGCCCGGCGCAGAAATGGTCACCGGCACCGGTGAGCACAACTGCGCCAGTCTGCGCGGGCAGGTTGATGAAACAGGTCTGCAGCTGCGCCACCATGCTGCCGTTGATGGCGTTGCGCTTGGCCGGCCGGTTGAGCTGCACGTGCAGCACCGCGTCGGCGATCTCGATACGCAGGAGGTCGAGGTTGGCCAGGAGACCGGTAGCGGGCTTGAAGTCGAGCGTCATGGCGAGGTGTCTTTCTTGGGTCGTTGGGGATGGCCGTTGGATTGGGCCGGGTCGGTCATGCAGGTTGGGGCCTCAGGGCGTCAGCCCCAGCTCCGACAGCAGCGCCGCACGGTGCTGGTCGAGCGCAGGCGCCGGCCGAAACACGGGTTCGGCCTGGCCGGCGAACTTGATGGGGCATCCGGCCACGGCAAGCAGCGCGACCTGGCCATCGAACATGGCGACGTCCACATGCTTGCCGCTGCCCGTGTGCACACGTTCCAGCAGCGCGGCC
>JANOXU010000061.1:0-25211 GCA_031418595.1 Burkholderiales bacterium | reverse complement strand
GTCGGCTGCAAATCGGCCGCAGCGGTCCATTTTTCGCCAGCTTCTTGACCCATAGCTGGGCTATGGGGCTGCGAATCCGGCAAAAACTGTCCTCGCTGGGGCCAATTTTCGCTTTCGACGCCCCAAGCCCGACAGGCTCCTAGCTTGACGAACGAATCCATCGCTTTCATCTGTACCGAAACCGCTGCGCCGCAGTACTAGCCCGTGAACTGATCCTGCAAACCGGCCCAGCACGCTGCGTAGTGGGCGTCGAGCAAGCCGCCGTTCATGGCAAAAGCCGTGGGCACGAAGCGCCAGCGGCTTTCGAACATGAAGGCCAGGGTGTGGTCGAGCTTGTGCGGCGCCAGTGGCGCATTTGAAGCGTTAGCAAACGCCTGCGTGTCGGGCCCGTGCGGCACCATGCAGTTGTGCAGCGACGCTGCGCCCGGCACGAAGCCTGCTGCCTTGGCGTCGTATTGGCCGTGCACCAGGCCCATGAATTCACTCATCAGATTGCGGTGGTACCAGGGCGGGCGGAAGGTGTCTTCAGCCACCATCCAGCGCGGCGGGAAGATCACGAAGTCGCAATTCGCCGTGCCCGGCGTGTCGCTCGGGCTGGTGAGCACGGTGAAGATGCTCGGGTCGGGATGGTCGAAGCTCACGCTGGCGATCGTCATGAAACGCGCCGTGTCGTACTTGTAGGGTGCCAGGTTGCCATGCCAGGCCACCACGTTGAACGGCGTACGGGCTTGCGTGGCGCGCCACAGATGGCCGCCGGTTTTCTTGATGAGTTCGCAGCCGCCTTCGCTGCTTTCAAACGCCGCCACCGGCGCCAGGAAGTCGCGTGCGTTGGCCAGGCCGTTGGCGCCGATGGGACCGAGTTCGGGCAGGCGAAACGCGGCGCCGTAGTTCTCGGCCACGTAGCCGCGCGACGGGCCATCGGGCAGGCCCACCCTGAAAGCCAGGCCGCGCGGGATGACGGCAACTTCGCCCGGTGCCACCTCCAAGATTCCCAACTCGGTGGTTAACAGCAGCCGGCCAAGTTGCGGCACCAGCAGCATCTCGCCGTCGGCATTGATCAGCGCGCGCCGCTGCATAGTATGGTTAGCCACGTAGACCAGCGCGGCCATGCCGCTTTGCGCGTCGGGTTCGCCGTTGGCGCACATCGTTCGCAGCCCGGCGATGAAGTCGGTGGGCGCCTGCGGCATGGCCGGCGGCGCCCAGCGCAGCGGGTCGGGCGGCACGGCAATGCCGCCTGCTGCGCCACTCGTCCACAGCGGCTGCTCGAACGGCGCATAGCCGCTGCACACCACGGAAGGCTGGCGCCGGTACAACCAACTGCGCAAGTTGGCGGCGCGCGGCGCGGTGAACGCCGTGCCTGAAAACTGCTCGGCATACAGGCCATGCGCCACCCGCTGCGGGCTGTTGCGCCCCTGCGGCAAGGCGCCGGGCATGGCCTCGCTGGCGAATTCGTTGCCAAAGCCGCTTTGATACTGAAGGGTCATGACGATAGCTCCGTGGCACCAGCCCGGGCTGCGGCCAGCGCTTGGCGCAGCACGGCCAGGTTGCCGATGTGGTTGGCCAGCAGCAGCACCAGGCGCGCATTCAGGGCATGGCTGGCGGGTTCTGAGAGACCGCGATGCGTGTCGATCAGCGCTTCATAGAAATCATCGGGCGCTTGCAGGTGGGGGGTGGTGATCAGCGTCATGGTGCACTCACTCCTTTTCGGGCAGTGCCAACGCGCGGCGCAGCGCGGCCTGCACGGCGGCCGGCGTCGGCTCACGCCAGCGCGCACAAACATGTTGATCAGGCCGCAGCAAGTAGGCCGTGCCGGGTTGCGCGCCGTAGCGCTGTTGCAGCAGGCCTTGCGGGTCTTGCAGCGCAGCCTGGCCGATGCGCAGCAATTGCGTGGGGGCGACGGCCTGTGCCGCTGCATGCAGGGCTGCCGCCGGCGCTTCGTCGTCGCACCACAGCAGCAGCGTGAAGCCGTTGCCGTGCAGATGCTGCAGCAACCACGGCGCGCCGGCCGCTGCGCAAACGGGCGCATCGGCTGCCACGGCACCTGGCACCAGGCTGCCGCTGAAGGCGCCTGCATCGGGCGTGTTCAAAGGCGAGTTCGTCAACACGGCCGGCACCGAAAGCCGCCCACTGTTGACCAAGCTGCGCGCAAAAGCATGGTTGCGCGCCAGGCTGAGCACGGCGTCGCGGAACAGGCGGCTCGCCGCGCTCTTGGGCGTGATGAAGTCGGTGGCCCGGGTGGAGTTCAAGATGTTTTCATCCGCCGCCGCTTCGCGTTCGCTGGCATATGAATCGAGCAGTGCTGAGGGTGCGCGCCCCTGCAGCACGGCATGCAACTTCCAGCCCAGGTTGTCGGCATCCTGCACACCGGAATTGGCGCCGCGCGCGCCGAAGGGCGAAACGCCGTGCGCGCAGTCGCCGGCAAACAGCACGCGGCCATGACGGAACCTTTCCATGCGCACGCAACTGAAGGTGTAGACGCTGGCCCAGGTGATGTCGAACTGCACCCCCGGCCCGAGCAACGCCTGCACGCGCGGGCGGATGCGCTCGGGCTGGCGTTCGGCTTCCGGGTCGGCCTGCCAGCCGAGCTGGAAGTCGATGCGCCACTGCGAGTCGGGCTGGCGGTGCAGCAGCACGCTGTGTTCGGGGTGAAACGGCGGGTTGAACCAGAAGCGGCGTTCGGGTGGGAAGTCAGCCGTCATGGTCACATCGGCGATCAGGAAGCGGTCTTTGAAGGTGACGCCCTTGCTTTCCAGGCCCATCAGCTTGCGCGTGGGTGACCGCGAGCCGTCGCAGGCCGCCACCTGGCTGGCCGTGATGGCGTAGTCGCCCTCAGGCGTGCTAACTGTCAAGATCACCTTTTCAGCGCTTGGGGTGATGCCCTTGAGCGCATGCCGCCAACGCAAGTCGATCAACGGCAGCGCTTGCGCGCGTTCGACCAAGTGGCCTTCAACGTGGTACTGCTGCAAGTTGATGAACGCCGGGCGCTCGTGGCCGGGCTCGGGCTGCAAGTCGAACTGGTAGACCTGCTCGCTGCCAAAGTACACGCGGCCGACTTGCCACGACACGCCTTTGTTCACCATCGGCGCACCGCAGCCCAGGCGGTCAAAAATCTCCAGCGTGCGCTTGGCAAAGCAGATGGCGCGCGAGCCGGTGGAAAGCCGGTCGTCATCATCGAGCAGCACCACCGCCTGGCCGCGCTGGGCCAGGTCGATGGCCAGGCTCAGGCCAACCGGGCCGGCGCCGATCACCACCACCGGGTGGTGTGCCGGCGGCGCAGCGTCTTGATCGGCGCTGCGCCGGTATGGGAAGACGACTTGCTGAAAGTCCATGTTCATCTGGCACCCCGCTCGCCGAGTACAGCGAGTGACCCTCCGCGAGGGTCGGGCCTTGCTTGGGACGGCCCGGCGCAGCGGCCCATCAACTCTCCAGCGACTTCCACATCTCAATGTCGCGCTGCGCCGTCCACACCCGCGGGTCGGGGTACTGCGTGGCTTCGTCATAGCAGCGCGTCACGTCAAACGGCATGCAGTGGTCGAAGATCACCCAGTGGCCGTACTTGGGTTTGAGCTTGGCGTAAGTGGCCTTGTACACGGCGTTCAGGTCGTGCCCCGCGGCCACGCCGGCTTGCACGCTGGCCCACACATCGGCGATGAAGTCGCGCGTGCCCATCAGAGCGGCGGCCACGGCTTCGGGCGTGGTGAGCGCCGCGCCGCGGCCTGGCACCAATGCCCGCGGCTGCATGGCGGCAATGTTGTCTAACGTTTGAGGCCAGTCTTGAAAGTAGGCGTCGCCGGCGTAAGGCGTGGCGTCGAATTCCACCAGGTCGCCCGAGAACAGGATCTTCTGTTCAGGCAGCCAAGCCACCGTGTCGCCCTTGGTGTGGCCGCGACCGAGTTGAATCAACTGCACCTCCAGCTTGCCCAGCCAGATGCTCATGCGCCCGCTGAAGGTGATGGTGGGCCAGGTCATGCCCGGTGGCACCGATTCCACCGCCTGGAACAGGCGCGGAAAGCGGCCGATCTCGCTGGCTTTATCGGCCTCGCCGCGCTCGACGATCAAGTCATACGTGTCGCGGCTGGCAATGATGTGCTGCGGCGCATACCCCGTGGCGCCGAGCACACGCACCGCGTGATAGTGGCTCAACACCACGTACTTGATCGGCTTGCTGGTCACCGTGCGGATGTGGCGGATCACGTCTTGCGCCATCACTGGCGTGGCTTGCGTGTCCACCACCATCACGCAGTCGTCGCCGATGATGATGCCGGTATTGGGGTCGCCCTCTGCGGTGTAGGCGTAGGCGTTGGGGCTGAGCTGGGTGAAGCTGACCTTCTTCACTTCCAGGTCAGCTTGCGAGGCAAAGGCTTTGCTCATGGTGGCTTTCGGTGGCGGGGTTTACTTCAACGCCCAGTTGTATTCGATGGCGGCGGTGCCCGGCGGCTTGCCCGGCGCGGCCGGGAACTTGCATTGCCGCACCAGCGCCATCGCGGCGTTGTCCAGCATTTGATGCTCCTTGGTGCCGCCACTGCTGCGGCTCACGCTGGTGCTGGTGACGGCACCAAAGGCATCGACCGTGAAGGTCACCACCGTCACGCCGGTGGCGCGGGCCTGCAAGGCGGCGTCGGGGTAGGCCGGCGGCGGGCAATTGCCGCTGCGCAACTCCACCTCGCGCCCGCCGGTGCTGGCGCTGGTGCCCACGCCGCTGGCAGCGCCCATGCCGCCGCCGGTTTGTGCGCAGCCGGCCAGCAGGGCGGCCAGCGCGGCCAGCGTCAATGCCCAGCGGCGCGGCAACGATGTGTGACTGTGAGAGTGCGTCATCAAATGATCCGTGCGATGAATGAAAGGCCGGAATTGTGGCGCGGCCGTTGGCCGCTGTGCTGCGACACGGGCTGGCCGCAGGCCGGACGGCAAGCCGAACACAGGCCGGACAATCACCCGCCATGCGCGTGCTCGCCCTCACCCCGCCGATGACCCAGCTCAACACGCCGTATCCGGCCACGGCGTACCTCACCGGGTTCTTGCGCTCGCGCGGCTTGGATGCGGTGCAGCAAGACCTGGCCATCGAGCTGTTTCATGCCCTGTTCAGCGCGCCGGGCCTGACGCAATTGCATGCTGCAGTGGCCGCCATTCCCGCCGCGCAGCGTGGTGCGGCCAGTGCATTCTTCGTGCATGAGTGCAACCGCTACCGCGCCACGCTGGCGCCCACGCTGGCCTTTCTTCAAGGGCGCGACGCCACGCTGGCGCAGCGCATCGCAGGCCGCCGGTTCCTGCCCGAAGGCCCGCGCTTTGCATCGCTCGATGTCTACGTGGCCGAAGACGGCGAAGATCCGCTGGCCTGGGCCTTCGGCGCGCTGGGCCAGCAAGACCGCGCGCGCCACCTGGCCACGCTGTATTTGAACGACCTGGCTGATGTGTGGCGTGAAAGCGTGGACGCGCGCTTCGAGTTCGTGCGCTACGCCGAAAGCCTGGCGCAAAGCCAGGCCAGCTTCGAGCCGCTGGCCCAGGCCCTGGCCGCGCCGCGCAATGTGATCGACCAGCATCTGCATGCGCTCACCCTGGCCGCCATTGAACGCCACGCGCCGCAGCTTGTGCTGCTCACCGCGCCGTTCCCCGGCAACGTGTACGCCGCCTTTCGCATTGCTCAAAGCATCAAGCAGCATGCGCCGCACATCACCACCGTGCTGGGCGGCGGCTATGCCAACACCGAGCTGCGCGAGCTGCGCGAGCCGCGCGTGTTTGACCATTTCGACCATGTCACGCTCGACGCCGGCGAGCGCCCGCTGCTGGCCTTGGTCGAGCACCTGCAAGGCCGGCGCAGCGCCGCGCGCCTGGTGCGCACCTATCTGCGCGACGCCGCAACGCAGCAGGTGAAGTACATCAACTTCATTGAGCCCGACATCGCCTTCGAAGACACCGGCACGCCCACCTGGGCCGGCTTGCCGCTGGAGCGATATGTTTCGTTGCTCGACTTGCTCAACCCGATGCACCGGCTGTGGAGTGACGGGCGCTGGAACAAGCTCACCGTGGCCCAGGGTTGCTACTGGAAGCAGTGCAGCTTTTGTGATGTGAGCCTGGACTACATCTCGCGTTTCGAGGCGGCGTCGGCCAGCACGCTGGTCGACCGCATTGAATCAATCGTTAGTGAAACCGGCGTCACCGGCTTTCACTTCGTCGATGAAGCCGCGCCGCCCAAGTCGCTCAAAGCCCTGGCGCTCGAACTGCAGATGCGCGGCGCGGCCATTTCCTGGTGGGGCAACATCCGCTTTGAGAAAACCTTCACGCCCGAGCTGGCGCAGTTGCTGGCCGGCAGCGGCTGCATCGCCATATCGGGCGGGCTCGAAGTGGCGTCAGACCGCTTGCTCAAGCTCATGAAGAAGGGCGTGTCGGTGGCCCAGGTGGCGCGCGTGACCAAGGCCTTCAGCGACGCCGGTATCCTGGTGCACGCCTACCTGATGTATGGCTTCCCGACGCAGACGGTGCAAGACACGGTCGATGCGCTGGAATACGTGCGCCAGCTCTTCGCCGCAGGCTGCATTCAATCGGGCTTCTTCCACCGCTTTGCCTGCACCGTGCATTCACCGGTGGGGCGCGACCCCGCGGTCTACGGCATCACGCTGCAAGCCTTGCCCGAAGGCGGTTTTGCGAAGAACGATGTGGCCTTCATCGACCCCGCGGGGGTTGATCACGATGCGCTGGGCGTGGGGCTAAAGAAGGCCGTCTACAACTTCATGCACGGCATCGGGCTGGAGCAAGACGTGCGCCGCTGGTTCCCGATGAAGGTGCCGCGCACCCGCGTGGCGCCGGACTTCATCGAACTGGCGCTGGCCTGACTGGCCAGTGTGTTGCAGACCAGGGGCTTGAAGTCGCGCCTGCGCGGTGCTACTTTGCGTGCCGCGGTGCATGCCGATGTCGCCGCTCAACCCCTGGAGGCGAACATGAACATGCCTGTCAAGCTGCACCGCAACGCATTCAGCCTGGCCGCACTCTCCCTGGCCATGGCCCAGCCGGCCCTGGCGCATGAAGAAACCGGTGTCCCGGCCAAGCTGGGCAAGGTCGAATTCAAGGTTGAATGCAACGCCGCCGCGCAACGTGAATTCAACTTGGTGATGGCCTACTACCACTCGTTTGCGTGGGCACAACTGGCCGCGCCAACCGAGGCCGTGCTCAAGGCCGACCCGAGCTGTGGCATGGCGCACTGGGCGCGTGCGCTGGGCGCCATGAACAACCCGTTTGCCTGGCCGGGCAATGTGTCCACGCAGACGCTGAACGACGGCAGCCGCACGCTTGATGCGGCGCGCGCCGCCGGCCTGAAGAGCCAGCGCGAGCGCGACTACGTTGACGCACTGGCCCAGTTCTACCAAGACCATGACAAGCTCAACCATCGCACCCGCGCCAAGGCATTGGAGTTGGCGCTGGAGTCGCTGGCTCAGCGTTACCCGCAAGACCGCGAAGCGGCGACGCTGCATGCGCTGGTGCTGTCGGCCAACTTCGACCCGGCCGACAAGAAGTACACCAACCAGTTGAAGGCGGCGGCCATTCTCGAGCCGCTGTTCAAAGCCCAGCCTGAACACCCTGGCGTGGCGCACTACCTGATTCACAGCTACGACTACCCGCCCATTGCGCACCAGGGGCTCGACGCCGCCAAGCGCTACAGCCGCATCGCGGCCGACGCACCCCATGCGCAGCACATGCCGTCGCACATCTTCACCCGCGTGGGCGCCTGGCGCGAATCGGTGGCGGCCAATGCCGCCTCGGCGCAGACCGACAAGGACCGCGGCTGGAACACCATGCATGCCTATGACTACATGGCCTACGCGCACTTGCAGCTGGCCCAGGATGCGGCCGCGGCCAAGGTGATGCGCCAGGCACAGGAAGTGGCTAACGAACGCGACAACTTTGCCAGCGCCTATGCCGCTGCGGCCATTCCGGCGCGCCTGGTGCTGGAGCGCGGCCGCTGGGCCGAAGCCGCGGCGTTGGCCATGCCGCCAGGTGCCACGCCCTGGGCCAAATACCCGCAGGCCGAGGCCATCAATGCCTTTGCGCGTGGCGTCGGCGCAGCGGGCATGAAAGACCCGGCCAAGGCGCGCGCCGAAATCCAGCGCTTGCAGCAACTGCGCGATGCGGCCAGCGCATTGAAACTCAACTATTGGGTTGAGCAGATCGACATTCAGGCCGACGTGGTCAACGGCCTGGCCCTCTTGGCCGAAGGCAAGAACGCTGAAGGCGAGAGCGCGTTGCGCAAGGCCGCCGAACGCGAAGACGCGACCGAAAAGGCGGCGGTGACGCCCGGCCCCATCGTGCCGGCACGCGAGGTGCTGGCCCGCGTGCTGCTCGAAGCCGGCCGCCATGGCGAGGCGTTGGGCGAATACGAGGCGGTGATGAAGAAGGAGCCCAACCGCCTGCGCGCCATGGCGGGTGCGGCGCTGGCCGCCGAACGCAGCGGCGATGCGGCGCGGGCGCGCGACCTGCACGCCCGGGTGCTCGAAATCGCCGCCGACGCCGACACGCCACTGCCCGAACTGGCCCAGGCCAAGCGCTTCCTCGGGCGCGGTTGAGCATGGCCAGGTCTCGGCCCGGCGGGGTGTTCGCGGCGCGGTGGCGGCGGCGGGCCGGCAGCGCGACCGTGGCCTGGTTGGGACTGGTGGGTGCGCCGGTGGGTCTGCCCGTTGGCGCGGTTGAAAGCGACCCGCTGCCGGTGCCGGCCGACACGGCGCGCGCCCAGGCCGTGCGCAGCTACAACGGCGGCGTGGAGCTGCTGCTGGCGCGCAGCTATGCGCAAGCGCAGGCGCGCTTCGAGGCCGCGCTGAAGCTCGACGAAAGCATTGCCGAAGCGCACAACAATTTAGCCTACAGCCTGCGCATGCAGGGTGCGCACAACTTCGAGCGTTCACTGCGCCATTACAACCGGGCCATTGAACTCAAGCCGGGGCTGGCGCAGGCCTACATGTACCGCGGCGTGTTGTACACGCAAATCGGCGACCTGGCCCGCGCCAGGGCCGACCATGCCCGGCTGCTGACGCTGCACCCCGAGTTGGCAGCCAAGCTGGAACAGGCGATCCAGGGTCTGGAGCGCGATGACCGCTCGGGCATTGCCGCGCAGTACGAGTGAGCCGCGCCTGCCGCGGCAAGGCGTTTCACTGCCAGGGCACGACGGTTGCCAGCGTCACTCGGGCAGACCGGCCTTGCGCAAGCCCGGATGCACCTGGGCCTGCAGCAGCTTCAAATAGTCAGGATGGTCGGACTCACGCTTGGCATGCAACTGCGCAATCGTCCGGCCTGGCGCGATCTTCAGCATCGCCTGCAATGTCACCTGTGCTTGTTTGACGTCGCCATTGTTCGCCTGGGCCGCTGCCAGCAGCGCCAGCGTGCCGTGGTCATCAGGGTTGAGGCCGCTGGCCCGTTCGCACAGTGCGATGGCCTTGTCGTAGGCACCAAGCAGCAAGTGCGCTTCGCATGCCACGACCAAGGTTTGACTGCTGAATGTGCCATCCAGTGCCGCTGCCTTCTCGATCAACGGCAAGGCTTCAGCGGGCCGGCCCATGTGATTGAGTAGTTCGGCGCGCGCGCTGACCCGGGGCGCGGAGTGCGGATCCAACCGGATCGCCCGGTCGCTGGCCTCAAGCGCGGCGTGCCAGCGCCCCAGCAGCAGCAGGGCCGTGCTGCGGCCGGACCAGGCCAGCCAGTTGTCCGGGTCGAGCGTGGCTGCCTGCATCGACACCTTGTCCATTTCGCGGATGTACGTGTTGCGATCCGCCTGGGGGTCGAGCTCGAAGCGCATGACCAGCGGCCACTCCATCATCCACAACACGGGCAGCAGCGTGGGCTCCATGCGCTGCGCCTCTTCGAGCAGCTTGCGCCCTTCGTCGGCCAGTTGCACCGAACGGCCTTGCGACAGCACGCCATAGGCGCGCACCACCTTCTCCATCGCATCGAGCTGACCCACCGGCTTGGGCAGCACGCGCTTGACCTCGGCATCCCCCACCGCATAGGCCACCCGGCCAATCACCTTGCGCACGGCGGCCTGGGCGGCAGGCGTGGCCAGCGCATCGGGCAGATCAGCCTTGCCCGCCCAGACCTGCGCGCCGCCGGTGCTGGCGATCAGGCGCAGGCCGAGCGCGCGCTGCGGCGCGCCAGCCTGCAAGTCGCCTTCGATCACGTAGCGGGCGCCGGCCACGCGGGCTGCGTCGCGAAACGGCACGGGGGCCCGCGCGTCATGCGCCACGGCCACGACGCGGACATGGCGCGCGTAGGCACTCAAGCCTGTGGCCAGGCTTTGTGCGAGGTCTTGCGCCATCTGTGCGGCGGGCGCATCGCCGGCCGGCGCCGTGATTGAACCGATGGCCACCGACATCGTGATCGGCGCCACGCCGCCAGCCTGCATGCCACCGCGCAGCGCCCACGCCGCCACGCCGAGCGCGGCGGCCACGACCACGGCGGTGATGCTGAGCCAACGGCGGTTGAGGTACGACGTAGGCATGGCGGCAGGCCTGTCGCGCGCGGCCGAGGCACCTTCGTTGCCCGCTGCGAGCAGGTGATAAGCGTGCACCGGGTCGGCGATGTTCTTCACCTGCTGCTGACCCTGGTCTTCAAAGGCCGCAGCGACCTTGCCTTTGACGGCGCTGCGGATCGACTCCGACACCGTGATGCCCCCGGGCTCGGCCAGCCCTTGCAGCCGCGCCGCGATCTTCACGCCGTCGCCGTAGATCGTGCCGTCCGCTTTCTCGATCACGTCGCCCAGATGCACGCCGATGCGAAAGCGCAGGCGCCGCTCGGCCGGCACGCGGGCGGCGAGCGCTTCGAGCTGGCGCTGCGCTTCGAGCGCGGCGGTGACGGCGCCGCTGGCGGTGTCGAACACGGCCAGCACCGAATCACCTGCCATGTCGATGACGCGGCCCTGGTGCGTCTGGATGTGCGCGCGGAACACCGCGCGCGCCGCGTCGAGTGCCGCCACGGTGGCGCGTTCGTCCAGCGACATCAGCCGCGAATAGCCCGCTGCATCGGCGGCCAGGATGGCGGCCAGGCGTTGCTTCATTTCAAACAGCCCAGGTAGCTCGCTGAAGCGGCCACTGTCCGGGTACACGGTTGAAGCCGCGGCTGGACATGGCCGTCGTTTCGGCTCAGGGCGATGCTTGCGGCGCCACGATCGTCAGGCCCTTGAAGTAGTGGCGGAAGAAGCCACCGTCGCTGCTCAACAAGGCGTCGCACTGGTGCATGGCATGCGCGCCGATCAGAAAATCCGGCGCCACCCGCTCGCGTGGATCCTTGTTGCGCGCATAGCCGCGCATGATTCCGGCCGCCCCGAGGGCAGTGTCCAGAGACATGGGCTCATGATCGATCTGGCAGTCGGACAGAAACGCCAACAGCGCGTCGTTACGGTTGAAGTAGCGACCAAGTTCGGCCACCACCACGGCGCAGGCGCACAAGCTGCCATGCGCCAGCGCGGCCTCCAGGGCGGCTTGCGCTGCCGTTGGGCCCGGCGCCCCCTTGACGATGTCGAACAACACGCTGGAATCGACGGCGGTTTTCACTTGCGTGGCGCTTTCTTCGGGCGGGCCGGCCGCTGCTGGGCGGTGGGCGCACCCGCACCCGCACCGTCCACATCGCCCTGCCAGGGCACGGGCCGGCCCCGCAGCTCTGTGAGCGCTTGCTCGGTGCTCAACCCGTCAGCCACCGCCTTGCCGATCCAGCGGGTCAGATCGAGCTGCACGCGCTTTTCTATCAGCAGCCGGCCACCTTCCACCCGCAATTGAAGGCGCGCGCCGGGCTTGAGGCCCAGCGCATCGCGCGCCTCCTTGGGTATGACGATTTGACCGCGCGCGGCCAGTGTGATGTCGATGGTTTGTATGGCGTACCGCATTTATATGAAAACTAAAGTGTGCCAGCCATGGTACGAATCAGGTTGAATGAAAAACGGGCAATGGGTTTGGGCCATTAACGCAATGCATCAGCGGCGCTGGGGTCTTCAAGGCCGGCGGCGACGCGCAGGAAAGTTGTGATCCTGCGCCGTTGAACAGGCTTGCCAAAGATGGAGCCTCCGCCCAGGATGCGTTCCGTCCAGGCAGGCGCAAGCTGGCGTTCTGTGTCGAGTGCTTCCTTGGCTTTGGCGATGTCTCCGAGCCCGATCAGGTTCATGGCGAGGTACCCATGCAGCGCTGGCATTTGGGGTGCTTCGGTGATACCAAGCAGCGCGTACTCCACGCCGTCGGCATATTCGCCTGCAAACAGTGACGCCGTCGCCAGCATCAAGTACAGCTCTTGCCGCAACGGATCGCGTGGGCTCAAACGCAAGGCCTGGTGAAGATGCACGCAGGCCTCTTCCGCCAGCCCAGCGCCGAGTTCGCTGAATGCGATCGCAGCCAAGGCCGTCATGTTGTTTGGGTTCAGTTCGTAGGCGCGCTGTGCACAAGGCAAGGCTTGCGCAGCGAGCCGCGCGTCGGCAGGCACGGTGAGAAGCAGCGCTTTCAACGCATATGCGTCGCAGTCGTTGCGATCAATCTCGATCGCCGCAGTCGCCGCCGACATGCCGGCTTGCCAGGCCGCGGTGCGGTCAGGCGCAGCGCCCAGGTAATAGCGTCGCCAGTGAACGAAGGCCTTCACGTGCCATGCTCGGCTGCTTCTTGAATCGATGGCCAGCGCAGCCTCGGCTTCGGCCAAAGCTTCGGCCAGCCCCTTGTCGCGAAGCCGTACATCGGAATGCAGATACGCCGACCAGGCCTTGGCCCAGGCGCTGACAGATTTTTCGTAGACGCCCAGGTTCTGAGATTGGCGGCGCAGGATCCCGTGTAGTTCCACGGCCTCGATGTGCGGGGCAATGGCCATCACGATGCTGCGCGTCAATTCCTCCTGCAGGTCGAAGATGTCCGCCAGCACCCGGTCGTACTTCTCGGCCCAGATGTGTGCGCCGGTGAGCGCGTCGATCAACTGCGCGGTCGCACGGATGCGATCAGCCGACTTTCGGATGCTGCCCTCGAGAACGTAGCGCACACCGAGTTCCTTGGCCACGGTGCGCACATCGGCCGCCTTGCCCTTATAGGTGAAGCTGCTGTTGCGCGCGATCACGAACAGCGAATGGAAGCGCGACAGCTCGGTGATGATGTCTTCGGTGATGCCGTCGGCAAAGTACGCCTGCTCGGGATCCCCGCTTATGTTGCTGAAGGGCAGCACCGCGATGGAAGGTTTGTCGGGCAAGGACGGATCGACTTCGACCCGTGGGCGGGCGGCAGCGGGTGCGGTTGCAGGCACTGCAGTGGCTGTGCTGGCGGCGGCAACAGCCCGCACCCGCCAAGCCCGCACCGGGTCGGCGATGTTCTTCACCGCCTGCTCGCCCTGGTCCTCAAAGCTTGCGTCGACCTTGCCTTTGACGGCACTTCGGATCGACTCCGACACGGTGATGCCACCCGGCTCGGCCAAGCCTTCCAGCCGTGCGGCGATGTTCACGCCGTCGCCGTAGACCGTGCCGTCCGCTTTCTCGATCACGTCGCCCAGGTGGATGCCGATGCGAAAGCGCATGCGCCGCTCGGCCGGCACATGGGCGGCGAGCGCTTCGAGCTGGCGCTGCGCTTCGAGCGCGGCGGTGACGGCGCCGCTGGCGGTGTCGAACACGGCCAGCACCGAGTCGCCGGCCATGTCGATCACCCGGCCCTGCTGCGCCTTGATGTGCGTGCGGAACACCGCGCGCGCCGCGTCGAGTGCCGCGACGGTGGCCTTGTCGTCGATCGACATCAGCCGCGAATAGCCGGCTGCATCGGCGGCCAGGATGGCCGCCAGGCGTTGGCGCATGCCGGAGCCTTCCAACGGGTTCATCGCTCTGTTCAACCCGCGTCAGCCAAGCAAAGGCTGGTTGAGTTCAGTCTCGTAGCGGCTGGCATCAGGCCCCGCCTCAGGCCCGCGCAGATAGCATTCCCACAGGTTGACGGAGCGCTGGTGGCCGGTGGCGGTGATCCAGGCCACGAACTCGCCCCAGCCTGCGCCGAGGCCTTCATAGCCACCGCGGTAAACCGTTCGCGCCACGCGCGTGGCGGGCAGCCTGCCGGGCACGACGCGGCCTTGCGGCATAACGTTTGATTTCACCGGCACGCTGATCTGGAAATCAAAAAACTCACCCGGCCTTTGCAAGTGGTGGCTGAACCAGGGCCCGGCGACTTCAACGCCCTGGGCGGCCACGGTGCTCATCAGCTCGTTGATGCCCAGGCCCATGAACTGCATGATCTGCGCGGCGGGCACACGCAGCGGGATGTAGGCCGTGAGCTGCGCGGGGGTGGTGGTGATGTGCGGGGTGTCGATCATGCTGGCCTCCTGTGCATCAACGTCAAACCTTCGGCTGCGGCGGCCGCCGCGCCAGCAGTGCGGGAATCAAGGCTTCGTAAGCAGCAGCCAGGCGCAGCAGTTCGGCATCGCCGCGCGGCTTGCCGATGAGTTGCAGCCCCATCGGCAAGGTGCCGCTGGCATCAAACCCGGCCGGCACGCTGATGGCGGGCAGGCCGGCCAGGGTGGCATAGGCGGTGCACTCCATCCAGCGGTGGTAGGTGTCCATGCTGCGCGTGCCGATGGCCTTGGGCCAATCCAGCGCCACATCAAACGGCCACACCTGGGCCACCGGCAGGGCCAGCACATCAAAGCGCTCGAACAACCCGAGCAGGTGTTGGTGGAAGTCACTGCGCACGCGCGCGGCGTGCATGAATTCGTTGAACGGCAGGCTCTGCGCCTGGTCGTGTTCCCACAAGGCCTCGGGCTTGACCGCCGCGCGCGCGCCGGGGCGTTGCAACACCGCCGCCACGGTGGGCGCCACCAGGGCGCGGCGCCACACCAGCCAGGCTTGCCACAGCGCCTGGGCATCAAAGCCCAGCGCGGTGGGCTCGATGTGCGCGCCGCCACCGGCCATCACGTGCAAGGCCTGTTCGCACACCGCGGCCACGCCGTCTTCCAGCGCCAGGTGCCCGCCCAAGTTACCCAGCCAGGCCACGCGCACACCGGCCAGGCTTTCGTTCGCATCGGGCATGAAGCCGCCGGCCGCGGTGGCCAGCGACAGCGGCGCGCGCGGGTCGTGGCCAGCCTGGATTTCGAGCAGCCGTGCCAGGTCGCGCACGTTGCGCGCCATCGGGCCGTCCGTGCCGAGCTGGCTCACCCACAGCTCGGGCTTGGGCCAGGCCGGCACGCGGCCCTGGCTGGGGCGCAGCCCAAACACATGGTTCCAGCCGGCAGGGTTGCGCAGGCTGCCCATGAAGTCTGAGCCATCGGCCAGCGGCAGCATGCGCTGGGCCAGCGCCACGGCCGCGCCGCCGCTGGAGCCACCCGCCGTGCGGCCCGGTGCCCAGGCGTTGCCGGTGGCACCAAACAAGCGGTTAAAGGTGTGCGAGCCCAGGCCGAATTCCGGGATGTTGGTCTTGCCGATGACGATGCCGCCGGCCGCCTTCATGCGCGCCACATGGCTGCTGTCTTGCGTGGGCAGCGCGTCCTTCAGCACGCTGCAACCCAGGGTGGTGGGAAAGCCGAGCACATGCGCGGTGTCTTTGATGGCCAGGGGCATGCCGTGCAGGAAGCCGCGGGAGTGGCCGCGCGCCAGTTCGGCGTCGCAGGCATCGGCCTGGGCCAGCAGGCCTTCAGGTGCGGCGCGGTTGATGAGGGCGTTGAAGACCGGGTTCAGCCGTTCGATGCGCGCCAGGTAAGCGGCCATGACTTCGCGGCATGACACCTGGCGCGCATGGATGGCGGCGCTGAGCGCGTGAGCGTCAAGCTCGGTGATGTTGCTGGCGTGGTTCATGGCGGCCATGCTGCCACCGCCAGGCAGCAGCATGGCCGCAGGCAGGCGCGAGTCGGGGTAAACACCTTGCCTCGACCCGCGCTGAGCCTGTGGCTGCGGCGGCCGCAGTGCCTACGATGTCGGCAACGCTGAAAGCCCCGCCAATGACCGACATCGCCTTCTTGCCCGCCGTTGAACTGGCCCGCCGCTTGCGTGTGCGCGATGTGTCGGCGGTGGAACTCTTGCAGCATCACCTGAAGCGCGTTGCACGCCTGGACCCCGCGGTTAACGCCGTGGTGGTGCTCGACGCCGATCGTGCCTTGCAGCGCGCAAGCGCGGCCGATGCGGCCCTGGCGCGTGGCGAAAGCTGGGGCCCGCTGCACGGCCTGCCCATGACGGTGAAGGAGGCCTTCAACATCACCGGCCTGGCCACCACCTGGGGCTTCGAGGCGCAGCGCCAGAACGTCGCCACCTGGGACGCCACGGCCGTGCAGCGGCTGAACGCGGCCGGCGCCGTGATCTTTGGCAAGACCAATCTGCCTGTGGCCATGGCTGATTGGCAAACCTTCAACCCGATCTACGGCACCACCAACAACCCCTGGGATCTGACACGCGGGCCGGGCGGCTCCAGCGGCGGCTCGGCCGCGGCGCTGGCGGCAGGCTTGAGCGCGCTGGAAGTGGGCAGCGACATCGGCGCCTCCATTCGCAACCCGGCGCACTACTGCGGCGTGTATGGCCACAAGCCCACCTGGGGCGTGGTGCCGCAGCGCGGCCATGAGTTGCCGGGCATGGAGTGCGTGGATGCCATCGACATTGCCGTGGCCGGCCCCATGGCGCGCAGCGCTTTCGACTTGACGCTGGCCATGGACGTGCTGGCCTCGCCGCTCACCGCCATGACGCCGCTGGGCCATGTGCCGGTGGCCTGGCGCGACCGCGGCCTGGCGCCGCGCCAGATGCGTGTGGCGGTGATGTTCGACGATGCGCAATCTGAAGTGGATGCGAGCATTCAAGACGCGCTGCACAAGCTGGTTGACTTCTTGCGCCGCGAAGGCGTGCAGGTGGATGAAACGGCGCGGCCGGTGGACAGCGGTGAAACGCACCGCGCCTTCATCCACTTGGTGCGCTCAGCCCTGGTGGGCGGCTACAGCGACGCCGAATTTGGGCAAGCGCTGGACCACGCCGCCGGCCACCCGCCCGGTGACGACAGCTTTGCCGCCCGGCACTGGCGCGCCATCACCACCACGCACCGTGGCTGGGTGCAGGCCGATGAAGTGCGCGCCCGGCTGCGCCGGCAATGGGCCAGCTTCTTCGAGCGCTTCGATCTGCTCATTTGCCCAACGGCCAGCACGCCAGCCTTCCCGCACAACCAGCAGGGCTACCGCTGGGAACGCATGGTGCTGGCCAACGGCCGGCCGCAGCCTTCGACGAATCAACTCTTCTGGGCGGGCTACACGGGCCTGTGCGGCCTGCCATGCACCGCGGTGCCTTTGGGCTTGAGCCCCGAAGGCTTGCCGGTGGGCGCGCAGATCGCCGGCCCGGTGTTTGCAGACCCCGAAGTGCTGCGCTTTGCGCGCTGGCTCGAAACCGAATTCCGCGGCTTCGTGCCGCCACCGCTGGCGGCTGCATGAGCATTGAAGTTTGAACACTGAAATATGAGCAATGAAGACCTGAAGCGCGACAACGCGCAATACCTCTGGCACCCCATGGCCCACCCGCGCGCCATGCGCGAACAGCGGCCCGACATCATTGCCCGTGGCCAGGGTTGCTGGGTGTGGGATGTGGACGGCCACAAGCTGCTCGACGGCGTGGCCGGCCTGTGGAGCAGCAACCTGGGCCACAGTTGCCGCGACGTGCGCGACGCCATCGTGGCGCAGTTGGATGAGCTGCCGTTTTTCAACACCTTTCGCGGCACCACGCACCCGCGCGCCATCGAGCTTTCCACGCAATTGGTTGAACTGATGCGGCCCGACGGCGTGGCCGCGGTGATGTTCAGCAACGGCGGCTCAGACGCGGTGGAAAGCGCCTTGAAGATCGCGCGTCAGTTCCACAAGCTGCGTGGCGAGAAAGACCGCTTCAAGTTCATCGCGCTGAAGCAGGGCTACCACGGCGTGCACTTTGGTGGCACCAGCCTGAACGGCAACAGCAACTTTCGCCGTGCATATGAACCGTTGATGCCAGGCTGCTTTCACGTTGATGCGCCCTGGCTGTACCGCAACGCCTACACGCAAGATGCTGATGAGTTGGGCCGCATCGTGGCCGCGCAGCTTGAGCGCGAAATCATCTTCCAGGGGCCTGATACGGTGGCCGCGTTCATCGCCGAGCCCATTCAAGGCGCGGGCGGGGTCATCGTGCCTCCAAGCAACTTCTGGCCACTCGTGCGCGAGGTGTGCACGCGCCACGGCGTGTTGTTGATCGCGGATGAAGTGGTCACCGGTTTCGGCCGCACGGGCCAGATGTTCGGCACCCGGCTGTGGGGTGTGCAGGCTGACCTGTGGTGCCTGGCCAAGGGCATTTCATCGGGCTACGTGCCGCTGGGCGCGACCGCCATTTCAGCCAAGGTGGCGCAGGTGTTTGATGACGATGCCACCGGCGCGGCGCAAGTCAGCCACGGCTACACCTACAGCGCCCACCCGGTGGCCGCCGCAGCGGCGCTGGCCACGTTGAAGATCTTGCAGCGCGACGATGTGCCCGGCCACGTGGCGCGCGTCAGCCCGACGTTCCAGCAGCGCCTGCGCGGCCTGGTACAGCGCCATGCGTTCGTCGGTGATGTGCGCGGCCATGGGCTGATGCTGGGCATTGAGATGGTGGCTGATCAAGCCAAACGCGCGCCGCTGCCCAAGACCAGCGACATTCCGGCGCGCCTGGCGCGCGCGGCGTACCGGCGCGGGCTGATGGTTCGTGTATCGGGCAACAACGCGATACTTTCGCCGCCGCTGGTGATCACACCGGCCGAGCTTGAGTTTTTATGCAGTGCGCTGGAAGGCGCGTTCGATGATGTGGCCGCGGGGCGTTGAACCGCGCTTGCATATTAGAACTGATTTGCTATCATTTTCAAAGTGAACAGCAAACACCGAAAAACACTTGACGCTGTTCTCGCCGAACCCGTGAGCGGCAACATCGAGTGGTCTCGAATCGAGTCACTGTTAGAAGGTTTGGGGTGCCGGGTGATCGAAGGCGCCGGGTCGTCGGTCACGTTTGAATGGCATGGCCGAAAGGCCTGCTTTCACCGGCCGCACCCCGGCAAAGAAGCGCTTCGCTACCGAGTCAAAGCGGTTCGTGAGTTTCTGCAACGCATCGAGATCAAACCATGAGCAACACCTTGTCTTACCAGGGCTATACCGCCAGCATGGTGTTTGACGCGGAAGACAAGATCATCGTCGGCAGGGTGCTCGATGTCGACGACATCATCACCTTCCATGGCGAATCGGTGCGCGAGTTCGAGGCGCGCTTCCATGCCGTGGTTGACGACTACGTCTGCGCCTGTGCAAAGCTCGGCATGGCGCCGGAAAAACCCGCCAGCGGCAAGCTGATGTTGCGCGTAGCGCCCACCGTGCATGCGGCGGCACTCAAAGCTGCCGCGCGCAGTGGTGTGAGCTTGAACAAGTGGGCCGAGCAAGCCTTGCAGGTGGCCAGCCGCAAGGCCCCCAGCACCAAGCCGGCTCGCAGCGCCTCCCGGGCCTGATGCTCAGCCCACGGTGAACGGCTCGCCGTGCATGAGGGTGCGCGCCACCATCCTGCTCATCGGCACCGCCGATACCAAGAGCGACGAGTTGGCCTTTGTGCGCGGCTGCTTGCTTGAGCAGGGTGCGCAAGTCTGGTTGATGGACGTGGGCGTGCTGGCTGCGGGCAGCGTGCCAGTGGACACCTCGAACGCCGATGTCGCCGCCGCTGCAGGCAGCAGTTTGCAAGCCATCATGACCAGCGGCGACGAGAACACGGCCATGACGATCATGGCGCGCGGTGCGGCCACGCTGGCCACGCAACTGCATGTGCAAGGCCGCATCCACGGCCTGCTGGCCCTGGGCGGCAGCCTGGGCACTGACCTGGCGCTCGACGTGGCCGCAGCACTGCCGCTGGGTGTGCCGAAAGTCGTGATCTCCACCATTGCGCATTCGCACCTGATCGCGCCTGAGCGCATCACGCCCGACCTGATCATGCTGCTCTGGGCCGGCGGCCTGTACGGCCTGAACAGCCTGTGCCGCTCAACCCTGGCGTTAGGCGCCGGCGCCGTGGTTGGGGCGGCGCGCGCCGCGCGGCCGCCTGAGCTCGGCAAGCCGCTGGTGGGCATCACCTCGCTGGGCAGCAGTTGCCTGGCCTACATGGCCACGCTCAAACCCGCGTTGGAAGCGCGCGGCTATGAGGTGGCCGTGTTCCACACCACCGGCATGGGCGGGCGCGCCTTCGAGGCCCTGGCCGCGGCCGGGCGCTTTTGCGCGGTGCTGGACTTCAGCTTGCAAGAGCTGGCCAACCATGTGGCCGGCTCGGTGGTTTCGGCCGGCGCAGGGCGGCTCACCGGTGCCGGGGCCAGCGCCACGCCGCAACTGGTGGCGCCGGGCGCGGTGGACATGGTGGACTTTCCCGCCTGGGCGCCCACGCCGGCGGCGCTGGCTAACCGGCCGGTGCATGTGCACAACCGGCTCATCGCTTCGGCCACCTCGGCGCCGCCGCTGCGCCGCGCGATTGCGGCCGAGATCGGTGCGCGCCTGGCCCAGGCAAAAGGGCCGGTGTGCCTGCTGTTGCCGCTGCAAGGCGTGGAGCAGTGGGACAGGCCGGGCGAGCCGCTGCACGACGCCGAAGGCTTACACGCCTTCATGGCCGCCATGCGTGCGGCCGTGCCGGCCAACGTTGCGTGCGTTGAGTTGGCTGCACACATCAACGACGCCGCGTTTTGCGCTGCCGCGCTGCAGGTGTTTGATGACTGGGTGGCGCAGGGTCTGGTGGCCAAAGGCGCGGCATGAAGCAAGCGTTGATCCTCGACTTCGGCGGCGTCATCAGCCGCACGCTGTTTGAAACCCATGCCCAGACCGAAGCCGCACTCGGTCTGGCAGCCGGCACGCTCACTTGGCGTGGGCCGTTCTGCGACTTGCCAACATCACACCCTTCGAGCGATGCGCTGTGGCGTGCGATGCAAGCGGGCGAACTGAGCGAGCGCGACTACTGGCTGCAGCGCAGCCGCGAGGTGGGCCGCTTGCTGGGCGAAGACTGGGCCGACGTGCAGACCCTGGTGCAGCGCGCGCGCGGCGCCGAGCCCGAAAGCATCTTGCGCCCTGAAACCGTGGCCTTGATGCACGATGCGCGCGCCGCGGACATCCGCCTGGCGATCCTGTCCAACGAGCTCGACCTGTTCTACGGCCGCGCGCTGCGCCGGCGCCTGGCCTTGTTGCGCGAGGTGGAACTGATCGTCGACGCCACCTACACCGGCATCCTCAAACCCGATGCGTGGGCCTACACGGCTTGCCTGGAACAACTGAACTTGCCCGCTGCGCAATGCCTGTTCATTGACGACCAGCCGCGCAATGTGGCCGGCGCCTTGGCCGTGGGGTTGCCGGCGCTTGGCTTCAATGTGCTGCAACCGGTGCGCAGTTGCGCACAGGCGCGCGCACTGCTTGGCCTGGCGCCCGGGAAGCGGGCATTACGATCTGCCCCATGAACGGAATCGACCAATTCTTGCTGCAAGTCGTGCTGCCCACCGTGGTGGCGCTGTCGCTCATCGAAGCCGGCGTGCTGTGGCGCAAGCAGGGCTACGACTGGCGCGCCGCGGGCGTGTCGCTGCTCGACCTGGTCATGCGCATCAGCCTGCAAATCTTCTTGCCGCTGACGATTGCTGCACCCTTCATCGCCTGGGCTTTTGCGCACCGCCTGAGCAGCATCGAGCTGAACACCGCCTGGGCCATTGCCGGCCTGTTCATCGGCCAGGAGTTCTGCTACTACTGGTACCACCGCGCGGCGCACCGGGTGCGTTGGTTCTGGTGCAACCACGCCGTGCACCATTCGCCCAACGAGCTGAACCTGAGCGCGGCCTATCGCATCGGCATCCTGGGCCGGTTGAGTGGCACACCGCTGTTTTTCGTGCCGCTGGTCTGGCTGGGGTTTCCGCCACGCATCGTCTTTCAGATGCTGACGCTGAACCTGCTCTACCAGTTCTGGATTCATGCCACGTGGATCCCCAAGTTAGGCCCGCTCGAAGGCATCTTCAACACGCCCTCGGCGCACCGCGTGCACCACGCCGCCAACCTGGAATACCTGGATGCCAACTACGGCGGCGTGCTGCTGGTGTTTGACCGCCTGTTCGGCACCTACCGCGCCGAGCGCGCCGATGTGCCTTGCCGCTACGGCCTGGTCAAGCCCATGACCAGCTACAACCCGCTGCGCATTGAATTCACGCAATGGGCGCTGCTGGCGCGCGACCTGGCTGCGGCGCGCAGCCTGCGTGCGTTTTTCGGCACGCTGGTCATGCCGCCAGGCTGGCGCGCGCACGGCGCCGGGCAAACCACTGAAGACATGCGCCGCCAGGCCGGCGCGGGCGGCCCGCCCCAGGCCGCGGCTCAAGGTACAGGCCTTGCCCACACTGCGCCAAGCAGCGGACGCTGACTTGCCGGCGCTGGCAGCGCTTTATGCGCTGTGCGCCCGCGAGCTGGGCCGCCAGGTTTATGGCCCCAAACAAGTCGCTGCATGGGAAAGCTTCGGTGCCGACACGCCGGCCTTTCGCAGCTACATCCTCGGCGCCGACACCTGGCTGGCCTGCGACGTTTCTTCGGCGCAGGTGCTGGGCTTTTGCGGTGTTGATGCGCAGGGCGAGGTGCATTCGCTGTACGTTCACCCCGCGCAGGGCCGCCGTGGCCTGGGCACGCTGCTGCTGAGCCATGCCCTGGCGCAGGCGCGCAGCCAGGGCATCATCCGTTTCGCCGCCTGGGCCACACCGTTCTCACGGCCGCTGTTCGAACGCGCCGGCCTGGCGCTGCGCGCCACCGTGCGCGAGCCCTACCAGGGCGTGGTGTTCGAACGCTATCGTGTGGCCAACTTCAACGAGGCCTGCTGATGCCATCCCCCTCCACCGGTTTCGTTGTTGATGAACGCTGCTTCTGGCACGACCCGGGCAACTACGCCTTGATGCTCAAGCCTGGTGGCTTCATCGAGCCCTACAACCGGCACATTGAAAACGCCGACCCGAAGCGGCGCTTTCACAACCTGCTGAATGTGAGCGGCCTGCTCGGGCAACTCAGTGCCATCACGGCGCGTGAAGCCACGGCGCAAGAACTGCTCAGCCTGCACACCGCCGAGCACGTGGCCCATGTGGCCGCGGTGGCGCAAGCCGGTGGCGGTGAGCTGGGCGTGGGCGCGCCGATCTCATCAAACGGCTATGACCTGGCGCGCTTGTCAGCCGGCTGCGCCCTGGCCGCGGTGGACGCGGTGATGCAGGGCACCGTGCAGCACGCCTACGCGCTGACCCGCCCTCCCGGCCACCATGCCGAGCCGGGCCGCTCGATGGGTTTTTGCGTGTTCAGCAACGCCGCGCTGGCCGCGCAACGCGCCGTCAGCGTGCACGGCCTGCAGCGCGTGGCCATCGTCGATTGGGACGTGCACTACGGCAACGGCACCCAGGCCTGCTTCGAGCAGCGGCGCGACGTGCTGGCCATCAGCATCCACCAGCAGGCGGGTTATTTGCAGGTGAGTGGCGAGGCCGACGAGATCGGTTCCGGTGCAGGCGCCGGTTATAGCCTCAACATTGCCCTGCCGCCGGGTTGTGGTGATGGCGCGTACCACGAGGCGTTCGACCGCATCGTGCTGCCCGCGCTTGAAGCCTATCGCCCGCAACTCATCATCGTGCCCTGCGGTTACGACGCCGGCCGCTTCGACCCGCTGGGCCGCATGCTGCTCGACGACATCAGCTTTCGCTGGATGACGCGCGCGGTGATGGACGTGGCCGCACGCCATGCGCAAGGGCGGTTGGTGTTCACGCACGAAGGCGGCTACTGCCCCGTGTCGGTGCCGTTTTTCGGCTTGGCGGTGGTGGAAGAACTCTCTGGCCTAACGACCGAGGTGATTTGCCCGTTCACCGCCCAGCATGCCAAGGTGCCGGGGCATGCGCTGGCGGATCATCAGCGCGCGTTGGTGGCGGGGCTGGCGCGGCGGTTTGAGGATGTGCGGCAGCGGTGTTGGCTGTAGGGCATGTGGCGCGCGAAGCGGCGCATGGCCTGAACCGCAGCGCACCAGGGTGCGTGCTGGCAGTGCCGCCGCATCCATGAACATAGGGATGACGGCGCTGCGGCGCGGCGCGTAGGCTGGGCGCCAGCTGAACAAAGGCGCAATCCCTTGTCCCTACCAAGCCTAGCCAATGTGCCGCTGCCCGCGGCAGAACGCCTGCCCACGCTGGACGTTCTGCGCGGCTTTGCGCTGCTGGGCATCCTGATCATGAACATGCCGGGTTTTGGCAGTTCGCCTTTTGCCGAAGCCGACGGCTCGCACCTGTGGCCCGGGCGCATCGACCAGTTCGCCGAAGAGCTGCGCAACATGTTGTTCTCGGGCAAGTTCAACAGCATGTTCAGCCTGTTGTTCGGCATCGGCTTCACCATCCAGTACGCGCGCATGGTCGAGCGCGAGCCGCAACGCGCCAACGTGCTGTACTTGCGCCGCTTGTTGGTATTGCTGCTGGTCGGCTTGGTGCATGCCGGCGTGTTCTGGTGGGGCGATGTGCTGCACGTCTATGCCTTGCTGGGGCTGTTGTTGCTGTTCGCCCTGAGCCGCCTGAGCGACCGCGGCGTGCTGGTGTTGATCGGCGCCTGCCTGACCTTTCCCGTGGTCTCGGGTGCGTTGCGGCTGCAGCTCGTCACGCCCGACGTCACCGCCATGTTGGTGGCCCGCGCGCAAGCTATGGAAGCCAGCAACAACGCCGCCTTCGGCAGCGGCAGTTTCCTGGCCACGGCGAGTGAAAACCTGCGCATCCTGGCCCACTTCTATGGCGACCGCTGGTCGCTCTGGAACGAGTTGGGTTGGTACGTGCAGTTGCTGCTGACCATGCTGATCGGCCTGCTTGCCGGGCGCCGGCGCTGGGTGCAGCGGGCCGGCGAGTTGATGCCGCAGATGCGCCGCCTGACCTGGCTGGCGCTGGGCATCGGCCTGGCCTGCGGCGCGGCCTACACGGTGATCTTTGCGCTCAACCGCGTGCCGGGCCCGTCGCCCGTCAAGATGATCGGTTCGCTGTGCTACTGGGCGTCGCGCCCGGCCCTGATGATCTTTTACGTGTTTGTGATCGTGCGTTTGGCGCAGCAGCCGGCCTGGCGGGTACGCCTGGCGCCAATGGCCGCCGCCGGGCGCATGCCCTTGACCAATTACTTGATGCAATCCGCTGTGTGCATCACCTTGTTCAACGGCTGGGGCTTCGGCCTGTGGGGCCGGGTCGGCCCGGCGTGGGGCCTGCTGCTGGCGCTGCTGATCTTCTTCGCCGTGCAGGTGCCGTGGAGCCTGTGGTGGTTGC
>JANOXU010000060.1:0-7577 GCA_031418595.1 Burkholderiales bacterium | reverse complement strand
TCCCGCCCTGTCGCTGCGCGAGTGCATGCAACGATGGCAAGGCATCGCGGCGCGATTGCGCGAGGCGCCGCGCCTTCGTCCGTACCAGTGTGAGGCTGATTTCTCATGATACTTACGTTAGCGCTTATGCCCCTGGGGGGGTATGAGCAAAGTGGCATAGCCACATTTGCTCATGAGCCTGTTCGCCCCACTGGCGTTGTAGCGCGACCGGGAAGAAAAGGCCGCGGCGACAATCGCCGCCATGCTGACATTCGAACTTCTGACCCAGGAAGGCCTGGCCCGGCGCGGCCGCCTCACGCTGAACCACGGCGTGGTGGACACCCCCGTTTTCATGCCGGTGGGCACCTATGGCACGGTCAAGGGCGTGGCGCCGCAATCGCTGCTCGACATGGGCGCCCAGATCATCCTGGGCAACACCTTCCACCTGTGGTTGCGCCCGGGTTTGGACGTGCTGGCGGCGTTCAAGGGCCTGCACGGCTTCGAAGCCTGGCAGCGACCCATCCTCACCGATTCAGGCGGGTTCCAGGTCTGGTCGCTTGGTGCGATGCGCAAGATCAGCGAAGAAGGCGTGCGCTTTGCTTCGCCCGTGAATGGCGACAAACTTTTTCTAACGCCCGAGGTGAGCATGCAGGTGCAGACGGCGTTGAATGCCGACATCGCGATGCAGTTCGACGAGTGCACGCCGTATGCAACCGAAGGGCGGCTCACCAGCGAAGACGAAGCGCGCGGCTCGATGGAACTCAGCCTGCGCTGGGCCGTGCGCAGCCGAAATGAGTTCGACCGACTGGCCAACCCCAACGCGCTGTTCGGCATCGTCCAAGGCGGCATGTTCGAAGGCTTGCGTGAAGAGTCGTTGCAGCACCTGGTCGAACTCGACTTGCCCGGCTACGCCGTGGGCGGCGTCAGCGTGGGCGAGCCCAAGGAAGCGATGCAGCGCATCGTGGCCCACACGCCGCAGCGCCTGCCCCCAAACAAGCCGCGCTACCTGATGGGGGTGGGCACGCCCGAAGACCTGGTGCACGGCGTGGCCCATGGCGTGGACATGTTCGACTGCGTCATGCCCACGCGCAACGCCCGCAACGGCCACCTGTTCACGCGCTTTGGCGATGTGAAGATCCGCAACGCCCGCCACAAGAGCGACCCGGCGCCCGTGGACCCCACCTGCACCTGCCCGTGCTGCCGACAGTTCAGCCGCGCCTATCTGCATCACCTGGATCGTTGCAGTGAAATGCTCGGCCCCATGCTGGCCAGCGTGCACAACCTGCATTACTACCTGAACCTGATGCGCGAAGTGCGCGAAGCCATCGAGCAGCAGCGCTTTGCGGCGTTTGTGACGCAGTTCGGGTTTGATCGGCGCCGCGGCGTCTAGTCTTACTGTGTTAATAAAATCAAGGCATTGTGTGCACATCTTCAAGCAAGAGGTGAGCCTTGATGGAAGAGCTGCGCGAGTTCGAGCGGTACATGACGTGGCAGCCCAGCGCACGCAGCGCCACGTCCCATCGTCCATCACGACTTTGCGGCTGCGTATCGCCGCAGCCTTGCTCAAGCGGCTGCCCCGATGTCCGTGCTGCTTGCACGTCAACGCAAGACTTCGCTTGTGACACAGTAAGACTAGCCCACCACGCCTTTGGTGCCCCGTTCTCCCTAGCTTGGCGCCAGACACCCCTCGGGTGGGGGGCAATCATTTGGCACGCCCGAACCAGAATGAGCCCGACCCGTGCCTGGGCATGGTACCGGCGCGGCTGACGTCTCACCACGTCAAGCCGGCGGGTCATTCAACATCTGGAGGTTTCCTTGAAACAACTTTCGATCCTTTCTGGCGCCGTGGCGCTGCTTCTTTCCGGCGCGGCCAGTGCGGCCACCTACGCGCCGCCAAGCGTCAGCGCGAGCATGGACGTGGGGCAGACCCTCGTTTTCAATGGGGTGGTCACGCTGCCCTCCGGCGGCGCCTCGCAGGTCGACGTGTTCTTCCTGATCGACGACACCGGCAGCATGGGCGGCATCATCAACAACGCCAAGACCGGCGCGGCCGCCATCATGAACGCCCTGCCAGCCACTTACCGCTACGGTGTGGCCAGCTACGACGGTGACCCCATCGAAGGCGTGTCCGCCGCCAATGCGTTCAACCGCCGCACCGACCTCACACTGAACCGCACCACGGTGCAAAACGGCCTCAACGCCATCTCTGCCGGTGGCGGTGGTGACTTCCCCGAAGCTGGCTACTACGCGCTCAAGCAGACCGCTGACACGTCTTCCTGGGCCGCCGCGTCGCAGCGCCTGATCGTGCAATTCGGCGACGCCACGTCGCACAACGAAACCGTGAACAAGGGGCAGGTGATTTCCGCCATGGGGGCAGTGGGCGCCAAGCTGATTGCCTTCAACAGCGGTGCCGCGGGCGGCGCCATGGACGGCAGCTATGGCAGCGAGCCCGCGGGCAGCCACCAGTCGACCGACATCGTGGCCGCCGTGGGCGGCAAGGTGATCAACAACTTCGCCTCCCTCTCAGCGGCCCAGTTTGCCGCCGCCGTGGCAGCCGAAATCACCGCGGCCACCAGCTTCCTCGACCTGGTCTTCGGCCACACCTTTGCCGGCAGCGGTTTGGGTGTTTCCATTGCCTGTACCGATGCGCTGGGTTGCAACAACGTTGAAGCCGGCGCGGCGCGCAGCTTTGCGGTGACGGTGAACGCGCTCGCATCGGGCAGCTACAACTTTGACCTGTTCACCCGCGGCCTGAGCGATGTCCAGCCCTATGCCATCAACGTGGGCGGCGCCATCGACCCCGTGCCCGAACCCGAGACCTATGCCCTCATGCTGGCCGGCCTGGGTGCCGTGGGCCTGGCGGCGCGGCGTCGGCGCGCCAAGGCGGCCTGAGTTCGTTGTGGCATGAGCAGTGGCCGGTGGGCTTGGCTTGCGGCCAGGCGCACCGGCTTCTTTGTCGCGCGAGCTAGGGGATGGACGTTGAACTTGTCGTTCATTAGTGTCTAGGGCTCTTACAGGAGGTGATCCCATGAAGGCAATTCGTATCGCAGTTCTGGCAGCAGGTTTGCTTGGTGGCGCTCAGGCCGGCGCCGCGCCGGTCATCTGGACCGACTGGACCAGCGGCACCGCTGGCGTTGCGGGTGCGGCAGCCGGCGCCATCGACCTGGGCCCGGCGGGCGCTGACGCCAGTGACATCGCCGTGAGCTATAGCGGTGAGATCCAGTTCATCCAGACCGCGCCGGCCACCAACTACTGGACCGGTCCCAACACCACCTACCAAAGCGCTTTGGTCGACAACCGGCCGGGCAGCACCGACATCATTGCCCTGTCGCGCGCCACCTCCAAGACCTTGACCTTCTCGCAGGCCGTGGACAACCTGTTCTTCGCCGTGGTCAGCCTGAATGGCAACGGCTACTCGTTCAACGAAGACTTCGAAATCGTCAGCTTCGGCGCCGGCTTCTGGGGCAACGGCACCTTGACCAAGCAGCTCGTGGGCAGCGAATTCCGCCTCATCGGTTCGGGCGAGCCGCATGGCGTGATCCGCTTCAACCGCGCGGTCAGCGCGATCACCTGGACCAGCCTGACCAACGAAAACTGGAACGGCTTCACGGTGGGCACCTACGGCCTGGCGCCGCCAGTCGAACCGCCGCCCACACCGGCCATTCCCGAGCCCAGTACCTATGCCTTGATGGGTTTGGGTCTGGCGGCGCTTGCAGGCATGGCGCGCAGGCGCAAGAACAAGGCGTGAAAGAGCTGCGCTTGCGGCCCTAAACGGGCCGTAAGCGCACCACCGGCCGCGTTGTCTTGCGCCGCGCCACCTCTTCAAAGCCCGCACGGCTGAACATCGACAGCTTGCCGAACCACAGGTCTTCGTCGTTGCTGCGTTCGCACTTGTCCACCGGGTAGGCTTCGAGCAGCGCGATGCCCTTGCGCTTGGCCCAGGCCACGGTGCCTAGCAACAAGGCCGTGGCCACGCCCTGGCCACGGTGGGCCTGGGGCACGACGAAGCAGACGATCGACCAAACCGGCGCGTCGTCCACCGGCTTCATGACCGGCGAGCGTGCCAGCTTGGCGTACTGCGCGCGCGGTGCCACCGACACCCAGCCCATCGGTGTGACACCGCGGTAGCCGATCAAGCCGGTGGGCTCGCCGGCATCCACCAAGGCTTTGAATCGACTGCGGTTGTGCTGCGAAGCCGGTGTACCAGGGTCAGGACAAACGCTGCGCCCACTTTGCCGGTAACACATGCACCAGCAGCCGCGCGCCACCGAGCAGCCGCGGGCGTTGAATAAGGTCTCCAGGTCGGCAAAGCGTTCCGAGGTCAGTGGGTCCAGGGTCAGCTTCATACGCGTTCCCATGCGCAGCAAGGTGGTGTCAGGTGCAGGCAGATGTTTGGCCGGCGTGGCGCGCGCGCAGCGCGCCGGCAATCTGCGTGGCCAAGGCCCGCACGGCCCGGGCGTGGCCTTGGGCCAGGGCCGGCGCGCCTTCGGCCACGGCTTCGCGCAGCCGGGTGGCACAGGTGATGCCGGCGCCCGCCTTGGCCGGCACCGGGGCCAGCGTCCACACCGCTTCCAGGGTGGCGTGCACGCCGGCCTGGCTTTCGAATTGCGTCACGTCGACCTGGATGCGCCAGGTCGGGGGTGTGCTGGACTGGTTCTGCTCCACGGCCCCGGCCTGCGCCGCCAGGCCTTGCAACAGCGCGGCGCGCAACTCATCGCGCAGCGGCGCGGCCCAGCGTTCCTGCTCCAGCGCCAGCAAGCTGCCGTCAGCCTGGCGCAACAGCCATTGCGGCTGATCCACCTGCACCGGCACCGTCACCGGGCCCAGCGCCACCACCAGGGCGGGCGCCGCCGGCAGGCCGCTGCCGCCGGCTTGCAGCAGGGTGTGCAGCCTCGTGATGGTTGGCGTTGAGCAGGCTGCCAGTGCTAACAGCAGGCTGCATGTGATGGCTGAGAGGAGGCCTGGGTTAAAGGTTCGCATCACGGTGCCTTTGCCGGGGCGGCTGGCGCCTTGGGCAGCGGTGGGTCGGCCGGCACGCCGCGCAGCAGCGATTCGGGGTGGCGCTGCAGCGAATCGGTGAGGGCACGCAACGATTGCGCTGCGCGCTGGAAGTCGAGCAACGCTTGTTCAAGCTGGCGTTGCACCGGCGCGCGCTCGTCCAGCATCTGCCGGTCCAGCCGGTCGAATGTGGCTTGCGCACCGCTCAGCGCCCGCTGCGCCTCCACCAGTGTCTTGCGTGCATCGGGTTCAAGCTGTTGCATCAGGCCTTGCGCGGCAGCCAGCGTGCGCTGCGCTTCGTTGAGCGTGTTCTGGGCATCGGGTGTCACGGCGGCCAGCGTGCCCTTGGCTTGCTTCAGGGTGGCGGCCAGTTCGTTGGCGATCTCATCGAGCGGCAGCTTGCCAACACGGGCCAGGATGTCGTCCACCCGGCCCTGCAACTCGCTCAGCGTGCCCGGCACACTGGGCAGGGTGATGCGCTCACCAGTGCTGCCTTGCTGCAGCGGCACGCGCGCCGCCTTCGGGCGGAAGGCCAGCGCCACATAGAGCTGCCCGGTCAGCAGGTTGCCGGTGCGCAGTTGTGCGCGCAGGCCGTTGTCGACCAGCTTTTGCAGCATCGCCACCTCGGCTTGCGGGCCTGTCGCGCCGGCCGGCAGCATCGCCGCGCGCACCGCGCCCAGGCGTTGCGGGTACAGCTCGGCCAGCACCTGCACAGGGTATTTGCCGGCTTCGTATTGCAGGCTCACCTGCGACACCTTGCCCACCTCCACGCCCAGAAAGTCGATCGGTGCACCGGGGCTCAGGCCGCGCAGGGAACCGTCGAACACCATGCGCACCGGCAGCGGCGGGCCGCTGGGCAAAGCCAGCGCGGCTTTGCGGTCGTCGAACAACTGAAAGACGCTGCCGTTGGCGGCCACCTCGGCCTTGGCGGCGCCAGGCAGGTTTTCGAAGGTGATGCCGCCGGCCAGCAAGGTGGCCACCGTTTGCGTGTTCACGGTCAGGCCGTTGGCGTCGACGCTCAGGTCGATGCCGCTGGCGTTCCAGAAGCGCGCGCTGGGCGTCACCAAACGCTGGTTGGGAGCCTCGATGAAGATCTTCACCAGCAGCTCGTCTTTGGTGGCGTCCAGCGCATAACCCACCACCCGGCCGACGCGGGTGCGCCGGTACAGCACCGGCGAGCCCACATCGAGCGAGCCCAGGTCATCGGCCCGCAACACGAAGCTGGCGCCGGGCTCACCGCGCAGCACGTACGGCGGCGCTTCCAGGCCAAGAAAGCTGCTGCGTGGCGCCGCGGCGGTGCCGGCGTCCAGGCCGATGTAGGCGCCCGACAGCAAGGTGCCCAGGCCGCTGACACCACCGGCGCCCACGCGCGGGCGCACCACCCAGAACGAGGTGTCGTCCACCGCCAGCGTGGCCGCCGAGCGTTCGAGCTGCACCGTGGCGACCACGCGCTGGCGGTTTTCGCGCAATTGCACCTTCTGCACCCGCCCGACCACCACTTCCTTGTAGCGCACCTCGGTCTTGCCCGGCTCCAGGCCTTCGGCGGTGCGAAATTCGATCTCGATGCGCGGCCCGGTTTCAAGGTAGTTGCGCACGATGAGCGAGGCGCCGATGGCCAGGGCGGCCAGCGGCACCAGCCACACCAGTGACAGCCGCGGGCGGCGGTTGCGCACGATGCGCGGTGTGGGGGGCTCGGGCGCTGTGGCAGGGCCGCCGTCGGGTTCGGTTGCGCTCATGAAGCGGGAGTGTCGCGCCAGATCAGCCGCGCATCAAAACTCTCGGTGGCCAGCATGGTGAGCACCACCACGGCGGCAAAGGCCAGCAGCCCGGCGCCGGCCTCGGCGCTGGCCACGTTGCCGAAGCGCACCATGCCGGCCAGCAACAACACCACGTAGACATCCAGCATCGACCAATGGCCTACGGCTTCAATCAGGCCGAAGACGCGCGCGCGCTCCAAGCGCCGCCAGGCCGGCTTGAACTGTGCGCTGAAGGCCAGCAGCGACAAGGCGCCGATTTTCAACAGCGGCACGGCAATGCTGGCCAGGAAGACGATTACCGCCAGGGCGAATGCGCCGTCGTGCCAGAGCTCGACGATGCCGCCGATCAGCGTGTGCGTGCTTTCACGAAACGCCGATGTGGTGCTCATCACCGGCAGCACATTGGCCGGCACATACAGCACCGCGGCGGCCAGCAGGTAGGCCCAGGTGCGCTGCAGGCTGTGCGGCTTGGTGGCATGCAGCATGTGGCCGCAGCGCAGGCAGGCCAAGTCGGTGTGCGGCGTGACATGGGCCAGGCCGCAGCATGCGCAGCCCAGGTGGAACACGGTCACGTTTTCGTTCATGGCTGCACTTGTCTCATGGCTCATGCCACCACAGATGCCGCAGCCCGGCGGAGTCGATGGCAGCCATCAACAGCGTCAGCACGCCCAGCGCAAACAGCCCGGGCTCGGGCGAGGCCTCGGCCAGCGCGGCGATGCGCACCAGGGCCAGCAGGGCTGACACGGTGAGCACCTCCAGCGTGTTCCAGCGCGACATGGCATGCAGCATGCGCAGGCACAGCGCAGCGCCTGGCGGGCGCCAGCCGGCGGCCAGCGGCGCCAG